>DASUOA010000053.1:0-3826 GCA_036276895.1 Arenimonas sp.
CGCTGGCGCCGGCAGCATCGCTTTCCGTGACGAGGGCCTGAGCGTGATCGACCCCATCCGCGAAACCATCCTGCAGTTCGGCGACATCGGCATCGTCGCCTGGACCCTGCTCAAGATCGTCTGCATCGTGCTGCCGATCACCATCGGCGTGGCCTTCTACACCCTGGCCGAGCGCAAGGTGATCGGCTGGATGCACGTGCGCCAGGGGCCGGTGTACATCGGTCAGCTGATCCCCGGCATCGGCGTGATCCAGGCGTTCGCCGACGTGTTCAAGATGCTCTTCAAGGAACTGATCGTTCCGAGCAGCGCCAGCCCGTTCCTCTACCGGCTCGCGCCGCTGCTGGCCTTGGCGCCGGCCTTCGCCGCGTGGGCGGTCATTCCCTTCGACGAGGGGGTTGTCCTGGCCGATGTCGACGCCGGCTTGCTGGTGTTGCTGGCGCTCACCTCGATGGGCGTGTACGGCATCATCCTCGGCGGTTGGGCTTCGAACTCCAAGTACGCCATCCTCGGCGCGCTGCGCTCGGCGGCACAGGTGGTGAGCTACGAGATCGCGATGGGCTTCGCTCTGGTCGGCGTGCTGGTCGCCGCGGGCACCATGAACCTGTCCGAGATCGTCCGCGTGCAGGCCGGTGATGGTCTGCTCGACTGGTTCTTCATCCCGCTGTTCCCGTTGTTCGTCATCTACTTCATCGCTGGCGTGGCCGAGACCAACCGCGCGCCGTTCGACATTGCCGAAGGCGAATCGGAAATCGTCGCCGGCTTCCACGTCGAGTACTCGGGCTCTGCCTTCGCGATCTTCTTCCTGGCCGAGTACGCCAACATGATGCTGGTCAGCCTGCTGACCTCGGTGCTGTTCATGGGCGGCTGGTTGTCACCGTTCCCCGAGAGCTGGGGTTTCATCGGCGCGCCGGGCTGGTGGTGGCTGGCGGTCAAGTTCTTCTTCTTCGCCTTCGTCTTCCTGTGGTTGCGCGCGACGTTCCCGCGCTACCGCTATGACCAGATCATGCGTCTGGGCTGGAAGGTGTTCATCCCGATCACGGTGTTCTGGATCTTCGTGACCGCGATCATGGCGTATTTCGAGTGGTTCACCCTGGGCGCCTGAGGACGACATGACAAGGATCGCCAACTACCTCAAGAGCCTGCTGCTGCTGGAGCTGCTGCAGGGCCTGTGGCTGACCCTGGGCTACATGTTCAAGCCCAAGTACACGGTCAACTATCCGTTCGAGAAGTTCCCGCAGTCGCCGCGCTTCCGTGGCCTGCATGCGCTGCGCCGTTATCCCAATGGCGAAGAGCGCTGCATCGCCTGCAAGCTGTGCGAAGCGGTGTGCCCGGCGCTCGCCATCACCATCGACTCCGAACCGCGTGACGACGGCCAGCGCCGCACCACGCGTTACGAGATCGACCTGTTCAAGTGCATCTATTGCGGCTTCTGCGAAGAGAGCTGCCCGGTCGATTCGATCGTCGAGACGCACATCTTCGAGTACCACTTCGAAAAGCGCGGCGAGAACGTGGTTGGCAAGCAGCAGCTGCTGGCCATCGGCGATCGCTTCGAGGCGGAAATCGCCGAACGCAAGGCGGCCGACGCCGCTTACCGCTGACCGGGCAGGGACGAACAGACGATGACTTACGAATTGCTCGCCTTCTACGGCTTCGCCCTGGTGACGGTGCTGGCCGCGATCGGCGTGGTGTCGTTCCGCAATCCGGTGCACTCGGTGCTGGCGCTGGTGCTGACCTTCTTTTCATCCGCCTGCCTGTGGTTGCTGCTGCAGGCCGAGTTCCTCGGCGTGGTGTTGATCCTGGTCTATGTCGGCGCGGTGATGGTGCTGTTCCTGTTCGTGGTGATGATGCTCGACATCAACGCTGCACCGCTGCGCGAGCGCTTCGCGCGCTACCTGCCGCTGTCGCTGCTGGTGGTGGCGATCATGGCGGCGGAAATGGTCGCGCTGATCGGCGTCAACCGCTTCGAGGCGACTCTGTCTGCGACCGACCCCGCTGCGGCGGCGGGCCTGACCAACATCCAGTGGATCGGGCGCAATCTGTTCTCGCGTTACATCCTCGCCTTCGAGACGGCAGCGGTGATCCTGACCGTCGCCGCCATTGCCGCCGTGCTGTTGACCCTGCGCCGGCGTGCCGGCGTCAAGCATCAGGACCCGGCCCGGCAGTCGGCGGTTCGCCGCGAGGACCGCATCCGTCTGGTCAAGATGAAGGCCGAGACGGTCGCCGCCACCAAGCCGGAGGGCAATCCGTGATTACGCTCGGTCACTACCTGGCGCTGGCCGCCATCCTGTTCTGCATCAGCGTCGGCGGCATTTTCTTCAACCGCAAGAACATCATCGTGCTGTTGATGTGCATCGAGCTGATGCTGCTGGCGGTCAACTTCAACTTCGTCGCGTTCTCGCGCTTCCTCGGCGATGTCGACGGGCAGATCTTCGTGTTCTTCATCCTCACCGTCGCGGCCGCCGAAGCGGCCATTGGCCTGGCCATCCTGGTGACCCTGTACCGCAACCGGCGGACGATCAACGTCGCCGAACTCGACACGCTCAAGGGCTGACCGCGCATGATCTCGATGACCGTCCTCCTGGCCGTGGTGCTGGCGCCGCTCGTCGGCGCTGTCGTCGCCGGACTGCTCGGCCGACAGATCGGCCGTGCCGGCGCGCACACGGTGACCATCCTCGGCGTGGCCGTAAGCTGCGCGCTGTCGCTGTACGTGCTCTGGCAGTTCGTCGGCCTTCACGCCGATCCGTTCAACCAGAACGTCTACACCTTTTTCGAGGTCGGCAACTACGCCGCCCACGTCGGTTTCATGGTCGACCGCCTGACCGCGATGATGATGGTGGTGGTGACCTTCGTCTCGCTGCTGGTGCATGTCTACACCATCGGCTACATGCATGAGGATCCCGGCTACCAGCGGTTCTTCAGCTACATCTCGCTGTTCACCTTCTCGATGCTGATGCTGGTGATGAGCAACAACTTCCTGCAGCTGTTCTTCGGCTGGGAAGCGGTCGGTCTCGTCTCCTATCTGCTGATCGGGTTCTGGTTCAAGCGCCCGACCGCGATCTTCGCCAACCTCAAGGCTTTCCTGGTCAACCGCGTCGGCGACTTCGGCTTTCTGCTCGGTATCGCCGGTGTGCTGTTCTGGTATGGCTCGCTGGACTACTCGGTGGTGTTCGCCAAGGCCAGCAACCAGATCGGCATCAGCTTTCCGCTGATCCCGGCCTTCGAGTTCCTCGGCATGCACTTCGCCGGTTGGACTGTGGGCGTGCTCAGCTTCGTCTGCATCTGCCTGTTCATCGGCGCCATGGGCAAGTCGGCGCAAGTGCCTCTGCATGTCTGGCTGCCCGACTCGATGGAAGGCCCGACGCCGATCTCGGCGCTGATCCATGCCGCGACCATGGTCACCGCCGGCATCTTCATGGTGGCGCGGATGTCGCCGCTGTTCGAGCTGGCGCCGACGGCGCTGGAGTTCGTGCTGTTCATCGGTGCCACCACGGCCTTCTTCACCGGCCTGATCGGCATCATCCAGAACGACATCAAGCGCGTGGTCGCGTACTCAACGCTGTCGCAGTTGGGTTACATGACGGTGGCGCTCGGCGTTTCCGCCTACTCGGGCGCTGTCTACCACCTGATGACGCATGCCTTCTTCAAGGCGCTGCTGTTTCTCGCTGCCGGTAGCGTGATCATCGGGATGCACCACGAGCAGGACATGCGCCGCATGGGCGGCCTGAAGAAGTACATGCCGGTGACCTACTGGACCATGCTGATCGGCACCCTGGCGCTGGTCGGCACGCCGTTCTTCAGCGGCTTCTACTCCAAGGACACGATCATC
>DASUOA010000054.1:0-4185 GCA_036276895.1 Arenimonas sp.
GTCCTCGGGTGCGAACACCTGGTGCGGCACGCCATCGACCGCCACCAGGCGCGCACGCAGGCCTTCCTGGCGGACCAGCACGCGATCGAGCGCGGCCTTCAGAGCGTCGCGATTCAGCCGGCCCGACAGGCGCAACGCCGCCGGCATGTGGTACGCACGGCTCGCCGCCGCATCCAGCTGGTCGATGAACCACAGGCGTTGCTGCGCCAGCGACAGCGGCAGCGGCCGGTCGCGACCGACGCGCTCGATGCGACCGAGAGTACTCGCACCGGCCTGGCCCACCGCCAGCGCGAACGCATTCAGCACCGGATGCACGAAGAGTTCGCGCAGCGGCACTTCCACGCCCAGACGCTCGCGCACGTGGGATACCACTTGCACCGCCAGCAGCGAGTGGCCGCCCAGCTCGAAGAAGTGATCGTGGCGCCCCACCCGCTCGGCCTTCAGCAGCGACTGCCAGATCGCCGCCAGTTCCTGCTCGGCTTCGCCCTGCGGCGCCTCGTACTCGCGCAGTGCCAGCGATGCGCCGTCCGGCGCCGGCAGGGCCTTGCGATCCAGCTTGCCGTTGGGCGTCAGCGGGAACGCATCGAGCACCACGAAGGCGCTCGGCACCATGTACTCCGGCAACTGCGGCTGCAGCGCTTCGCGCAACTGCATCGCGGTCGGCTCCGCACCTACGGTCGGCGCCACATAGGCCACCAGGCGCTTGTCGCCCGGCACGTCCTCGCGCGCCAGCACCACCGCCTCGCGCACGCCGGCGCAGGTCGCCAGTCGGGCCTCGATCTCGCCCAGCTCGATGCGGAAGCCGCGCAGCTTCACCTGGAAGTCGTTGCGGCCCAGGTATTCGACATTGCCGTCCGGCAACCACCGACCCAGGTCGCCGGTCCTGTACATCCGCGCCTGCGGATCGGTGCGGAACGGGTCGTGCACGAAGCGCTCGGCCGTCAGCACGGGACGGTTCCAGTACCCGCGCGCCACGCCATCGCCGCCGATGTGGATCTCGCCCGCAACGCCCACCGGCACCGGGGCGCCCCGTGCGTCGAGGATGTAGACCTGCATGTTGGACAGCGGCTTGCCGATGCTCGGCGTCGCGACCTCGTGCAATGCGCAGGCCGTCGCGTCCACCGTGCATTCAGTCGGACCATAGACGTTGTGGAAGCTGATGCCATCGACCTTGCGCAGGCGTTCCCACAACGATGTCGAGATCGCTTCGCCGCCGATCAGCACCGTCTTCACCTCCGGTGCGGCGCCCGTCGCCAAGCCGGCGCCCAGCAGCATCTCCAGCTGCGCCGGGGTGCAGTCGAAGGCGTCCACGCGCTGCTCGCGCAAGTACGCCAGCAGCGCCGCGCTGTCCTGGCGAACGGCCTGCGGGAAGATCACCAGCGTGCGGCCGGACAACAGCTGCGTCAGCGATTTCACCGAGGAGTCGAAGGTGATCGAGGCATTCAGGCCCACTCGGGCCGTCTTCGCCAGGCCCGCGAACACCTCGCGCTCCAGGCTCGACCACAGGTTCGCCACCGAACAGTGCTCGACCATCACGCCCTTGGGTGTGCCGGTGGAGCCGGAGGTGTAAATCATGTAGATCAGCTGCCGCGAATCCGCAGCGCGGATCTCCGGATTGTGGTCCGGGTACGCGGCCAGCAGCGCTTCGCTGTCGTCCAGCACCAGCTGCGGCACGCTGCTCGCCGGCAACCGCACGCGCAGGTCCGATTGCAGCAACAGAAGCTTCGGCGCGCTGTCTTCGAGCAGGAAGGTCAGTCGTTCCTGCGGGTAGTCCGGATCCAGCGGCACGTAGGCGCCGCCGGCCTTGAGGATGCCTAGCAGGCCCACCACCGTGTCCACGCTGCGCTCGACGCACAGCGCGACCCGATCGTCCGCCTGCACGCCCTGCGCGATCAGATGATGCGCCAGGCGATTGGCCCGGGCATTGAGTTCGCCGTAGCGGATCGATTCGCCGCCGCAGACGACCGCGATCGCCTCCGGCTGCTCAGCCGCCTGCGCTTCGAACAGCGCATGGATCAGCGCGTCCCGCGGATACTCGGCCGTGGTCGCGTTGAAGCCGGACAGCACCTGGTCGCGCTGGGCCGGCGTCATCAGCGGCAGCGCGGCCGGTGACGCGGTCTCGTCGGCGACCATGGCTTGCAGCAGGGTGATGAACTGGCCGACAAAACGCTCGATCGTCGTGCGCTCGAACAAATCGGCGGCGTACTTGAGCTCGCCATGCAGGTTGGCCTCGTCACCCTGCAGTGACAAGGACAGGTCGAAGTTGGCCACCAGATGTTCGGCGGCGACGGACGAGAGCGTCAGTCCCGGCAAGGACTGGACATCATCCGTGGCCGGCGTGTTGTCCAGGGACAGCATCACCTGGAACAGCGGGCTGTGGCTCATGCTGCGCGCCGGCCGCACCGCTTCCACCACCTGCTCGAACGGCAGTTCCTGGTGCGCGAACGCGCCCAGCGTCGTGTCCTTCACCTGCGCCAGTAGGTCCGCCACGCTCGCCGTCTCACCGACGCGGACCCGCAGCGCCAGCGTGTTGACGAAGAAGCCGACCAGCGCTTCCACCTCGCGACGCTGCCGGTTCGCAACCGGGGTGCCGATCACCACGTCGTCCTGGCCGGACAGTCGCGACAACAGCAGCGACCAGCCCGCCAACACGACCATGAACAGCGTCGTCCCGTGCCGCTGGCCCAGCTGCTTGAGTTGCGGGCCCAGTTCCGCCGGCAACACGAGGGGGAACGTACCGCCGACATGGCTCTGCATCGGCGGACGCGGACGGTCCGTCGGCAGTTCCAGCAGCGCCGGTGCGCCCACCAAGTGTTCACGCCAGAACGTCGTCTGCCGTTCCAGCTCCTCGCCCTGCAGCCAACCACGCTGCCACACGGCGTAATCGGCGTACTGGATCTCCAGCGGCGGCAGCGGATTGGCCTGGCCTTCGCAGAACGCGGTGTACAGCGCCGCGAACTCGCGGATGATGACGCCGATCGACCAGCCATCGCTGACGATGTGATGCTGGGTGATCAGCAGCACATGCTCCTCGTCGGCCTCGCGTATCAGGCGGCCGCGGATCAGCGGCCCCTGGCTCAGGTCGAAGGGCGCGTCCGCTTCGTCGGCCGCCTGCGCGACGATCGCCTGCTCGCGCGCATCGGGCGCCAGAAAGCTCAGGTCCAGTTCCTGCAGCGCGAAGCCCGCGTCCTCGGGTGCGAACACCTGGTGCGGCACGCCATCGACCGCCACCAGGCGCGCACGCAGGCCCTCCTGGCGCGCGACCAGCGTGTCCAGCGCCTGCTTCAGCGCACCGCGATTCAACTGGCCCGACAGGCGCAACGCCGCCGGCATGTGGTACGCACGGCTCGCCGCGGCATTGAGCTGATCAATGAACCACAGGCGCTGCTGCGCCAGCGACAGCGGCAGCGGCCGGTCGCGACCGACGCGTTCGATGCGGCCCAGCGTACTGGTGCCGGCCTCGTGTACGGCTTGGGCGAACGATTCCAGCACCGGCCGCGCGAACAACTCGCGCAGCGGCACTTCCACGCCGAGCCGCTCGCGCACGTGCGAGACCATCTGCACGGCCAGCAGCGAATGCCCGCCCAGTTCGAAGAAGTGATCGTGGCGACCCACTTCGCCGACCTTCAGCAGCGACTGCCAGATCTCAGCCAGCCTCTGCTCGATCTCGCCCTGCGGCGCCTCGTACTCGCGCCGCGTCAGCGATGCGCCGTCCGGCGCCGGCAGCGCCTTGCGATCCAGCTTGCCGTTGGGCGTCAGCGGGAACGTGTCGAGCACCACAAAGGCGCTCGGCACCATGTACTCCGGCAATTGCCCCAGGAGCTGCGCACGCAGCTCGGCGACCTGCAGCTCCGCGCCCGCGTCCGTCGTCAGGTAGGCCACCAGGCGCTTGTCGCCCGGCACGTCCTCGCGCGCCAGAACCACCGCCTCGCGCACGCCGGTGCAGGCCGCCAACCGAGCCTCGATCTCGCCCAGCTCGATGCGGAAGCCGCGCAGCTTCACCTGGAAGTCGTTGCGGCCCAGGTATTCGATGTTGCCGTCCGGCAACCACCGACCCAGGTCGCCGGTCCTGTACATGCGTCCCTGCGGATCGGCGCTGAACGGGTCGCGCAGGAAGCGCTCGGCCGTCAACGCAGGCTGGTTCAGGTAGCCGCGCGCAACGCCATCGCCGCCGATGTGGATCTC
>DASUOA010000055.1:0-2860 GCA_036276895.1 Arenimonas sp.
TTGGACTCGCTTTCCAGCGTGAGGTCGGCGCGTACGGCGATGACATCGCGCCAGCGATCGGCAGCGACCGAGCTGGCGGCTACGTATACGTTGGCGCCGGAAACGAGGTAGGACAGCTGCAGGCTGACCACGCCGTCGATCATCTCTTCGGCGGAGGTGCCGGCCGTGCTCGCGGCGGTCACGCCCAGCGTGTCGCGGAACAGCGAGTTGCTGCCGCGGCCGTTGGCGGCCACATACCAGCGCACCGCCTGCAGCTTGGTGATGACCGAGTTCGCGCCATAGGTCTTGCCGGAAGTCTTGCCACCCGGGGTGCAATCGAGAGGCAGGCCGAGATCCTTCGTGCAATTGCCGGGCGTCGCGGTGCCGGTGTTGTGCCCGACCTCTCTGTTTTTCTCGTTGACGTTGGTCGCTTGGAAGATCGATGCTTGCGTGTAGTCGCAGATCATCAGGATGTCGCCATCCTTGAGCCCGTGGTTGTTGCTGCTGACCTTGAATCCGGCCGAACTGGCGTTGTGCGCAGTAACTGAAAGGCCGGTATCGCCACCCGACTTGATGATGATGCTGTCGCTGCCGCCTGCAGCGCCTTCGGTGCCCTGCACCGGCTCACCCCAGTTCGACCACCAGTTGTTGCCGGGATCGTTCAGCGTGTTGGCGATCGGCAGGTGCCGCGAGCAGGGGTTGCCGCCGGCTTCGCGGATATCGCGGGCCAGCGATTCGAAGGCGAAGCGACCGTTGTCCTGCATCCGGCCGAGGTTGTCGGTGGTGGTGAACACCTGCTTGTTGCTGAGGAAGACGCCGATAGCGGCGCCGGACAGCATCAGGCCGATGACCATGCCGACCATCAGCTCGATCAGGCTCAGGCCGCGGACACGCGCAGCAGCGGAGTGGGGGCGGCGGCTCACAGGATGCGTCCGTTGATGGCGATCTGCTGCGCGGCAAGCCCGCCGGTGCCGCGCGAGTCATTCCACTCGACGGTGACGGTGCAGGTGCCGGCGTTGCAGGCGATGGTGCCGCAGGCGTCGCTGCCGAGGCGCGACTTCAGGCTGTTGATCCATCGCTGGCGATCGTTCGCGCTGAGATCGCCGCCTTTGGGCGCCTCGCAGGTCTTGGCCATGTTGTAGCCGTTGTTGTCGGCGACCTGGGCGTTGGCGCGCATCGCATCGAGAATGGCGTATCCGTGCATCACGGCCTGGCTGCGCTCGAGCGAGCTTTGGCTGTTGCGCATCGCCAGCGACTGCAGGGCGGCAACGCCGAGCATGCCGAAACCGAGGATCGCCGCGGCGACGAGGACTTCAATAAGGCTGGCGCCGCGCTGATGACGCGCAGCGGAGTTCAAGGTTTTCATGGGGATGGATCTCAGGTGTTGCCGGGGGCAGTGCACTTGCCGGCGCCATCGCGGCGGTCGACGGCGAGTTGGCTGCCGAACGCGAGCGAGACGTCGCGGGCGTTCTCGCTCGGATACTTGCTGGCGACGCAGACGCCGAACTTGGCGTTGAGCAGCGAGTGGTCGCTGGTCTTGGCACGGCCATCGGGGCGGAACACCACGCGATCCTTGGCGCCGGAGATGGCGTCGCTGGCCAGTACCGAGACCGGGCCACCCAGCGAGTGGCGGCGGATCAGGGTTTCGGTGGCGTCGAACTCGCCGTCACGGTCGCTGTCGACGAAGGCGATCCAGCCGGACCAGTCGCCCTTGCTGGCAACGCAGGTGGGCGAGGCCGCATCCGGGTTCTCGCTGCGGCAGATCACCACGCGCGCGTTGCGGCGCATGGCCTCGGCGCGCGCCAGCTGCAGGCTGCCGACCATCTCGTTGGCGGCCGAAGACAGGCGGTTGTTGTTGACCAGCGTGGTAAAGGCAGGCGCCACCGCGACCATCAAAATCGACAGGATGGAAACGGTCAGGATCAGCTCGACCAGGGTGAAACCAAAATCGGCTCGCGCCGGCCGCCGGAAGGCGGTCGTGCCGTTGTGCAGTTGCATGAATTGTCCCCGTTGAAAAGCAAAACCGGTGCGGCGCTATCCTGCGGCCTTGTGCTCACGCGGATCCGAAGTGCGTGGCCGCCCCTGGTTTTCTTGTATCCGGCCAGTCACGGTCCGGTGGGGCAGTGGGCGAAAGTAGCCGAGTCCGTCACAGTACTCAAGTCGGGAATACTGTGATCACGTGACGCATGTCACATTTTTGCCCGGCATCAGCGGATGACTTCCCGCCGGTAGATCTGGTTGCGGTTGCCGGGATTGATTGCCCAAGTGGCGAAATGGCGGCCCCGCTTCTCAGTTGCCGATCACTTCGCGGGTATAGATCTGCTTGCGGTTGCCGGGGTTGAGCTCGAATCCGACCCGTGCCCGCGGATCGTCGCTATCGCCATCGCCATCCCAGTCGAATCGAAGCCACTCGGCGACGTCGTCGAGCTCGGCGGTGATTTCGGCGGTGCCGGCGCTGCCGGGTGCGGTGAGCAGCAGGTTGCCCGTGCCTGGGTTTGGATCCGGGCTCTGGTAAAGCGTCACGGTGTCGATCGAGGTGCCGCTCCCGCTGCCGGTCCAATCGCTGCTGAATGCGTCGGGGGCGAGCAGGGCGGCCGAGCAGGTGTCGCCGGTTTCGGTGATCCAGGCGTCGGTCGTGGTGCCGCTGATGGTCTGCCAGGTTTCCAGCCGCAACGGCAGGCTGAGTGCGGTCTGGCCGCTGCCGAAGGCGTTGATCAGGCGCAGGCGGCCACTGCGGATCGACGTGCTGGCTTCATAGCTGGCGGACCCGGCGGAGGTCACGTTGTCGCTGCCGCTGGATTCGCGGGCGCGGATGCTGATGACAGTTGGCACCGTCTCTGGACTTGCAAAGGTATAGCTGAGCGTGTCCGCGCCGGTGGCG
>DASUOA010000056.1:0-7077 GCA_036276895.1 Arenimonas sp.
GATGGCCTGCGCGTACAGGTCCATCGCCTGCTTGTCCTGGCCTTGCATGCGCGCCTGCTCGGCGGCGATCAGTAGGTACTTGTGGAGGTAATTCTCGGTGCAGCCCTCGGACCAGGACTTGAACCGCTGCACGTGCGTGTCCGCCGCCTCGGCGTTGGCCACGGCTTGCCCGGCGTCGGCCAGTTCAGGTCGCAACAGGCCCAATGCGGTGTAGAAGCAGGCATCCGTCCAGCCCGGACCATCGGGCAAGCATTGGCCGATCATGCCGAGGTTGGCCGAGAACTGTTGCCATAGCGGGCGATCGCCCAGCAGGTAGGCGTGACGGATCATCGCGGCGCTGTACAAGGCCAACGGAATCGAGGGCGTTCGGTAGTCGCCCCTGAAAAACTCGGTCGCGCTGCAGTCGGCGGAATCGAAGCTCAGGCGATGCAGGGTTTTCTCGCGCAGCGCCTGCACCGGCAGCAGCACGCCGTAGCGCATCATCGCTTCGGTGTTGGGCTGGTGGCTGCGCTGGAGGAAGCCCAGGCCGCGTTCGCACTCGGCCTCCAGGTCCTCCAGTGCGACGCCCTGTACCAGCTTGTTGTTCGCGCCCAGCAACGCGGCGTAGCCGGCCGACAACGGATTGACGCCGGACTGTCCCCACTCGACGCCCCGGTCGAGGTAGTCGAAGCTGTTCGTCAGTGGCTCGCACCAATGCTGGTAGAAGCCCGAGAAGTACTGGTAGGTGGTGAGCCGGAAGTACTTGTTCTCGCGTTGCTCGGCCAAGGTCAGCGCCAGCTTGCCCATGCGGTAGCAGGCCGGATACGGCTGCCCGATCGCCGACATCGCGGTGACGTAGGCGACATAGCCGATGCAGGCCAGGTCGGATTGGCCGTTGCGCAGCGTGGCCTGCACCATGCGACAGGCATCGACCACGAATGCATTCAGGCGTCCGGTCTGGTAGGTGGAATTCGACAGCGCCCAGTAGATGCGCATTTCCAGCAGGTCTTCCGGTCGCGACATCTCGGTCGCGGCGAGCAACTGCGCGTGGTCATGCTGGCCGAGCATCTCCTGGGTTCGAGCGAACTCCTCCGGGAACACGGCGCCGGCGGCCTGGTTGTCGATCGGGAAGTCGAGGCCGAGCAAGTGCAAGGCCTTCAACAGCACCCCCAGCCCCTCTTCGAAGCGGCCCTGGATCTGGTACTGGTCGGACTGCACCAGGCACAGCGTGACCTTGGCGATGGCATCGTCGGCTGCGGCCATGCCTTCCGGGTACAGCTGCTCGGCCTGCTCGAAGTTGCCGGCGAGGTACTCGGCTTCGGCCAGCTCAGTGAACAACTGCAGCGTCTGCTCCGGCTGCGCCTGCCACGCGTCTGCGGGCAGCAGCTGGCGCGCCTGTCGCAGCAGGCCGACCGCGGTGGCGTAGGCCGAGGCGGACTTGGCCCGGATGCCGCCGCGAACATTGAGCTGGCACAGCTGCGCGCGCTCATCGGCATCGTCGATCAGGGCGGAGGCTGGATTTAGCTGCCCGAGGATGGTGAACAGACGCTCGTCGAGTTCGTCCTCGGTACTTTCCGCCAACAGCAGGCGACCACTGCGCAGCTGGAGCGCGGGCCGCTCGGCCTCGTCGGTGAGGCCGTAGGCGGCTTGTTGCACCCGGTCGTGCAAGAAGCGGTAGCAGGCACGCTGCAGTCGTTCCGGGTTGTGGGTGAACTTGTAGTCCTCGTTCAAGGCCACGATCAGGCCTTCCTGCAGCGCCGGCCACAGCACGTCGGCGGTGTGCTCGGCGTCGCTGCGGCCGACCGCCATCAGCTTGCGCATGTCGAAGCTGTCGCCGAGGTGCGCGGCCAGCGCCAGCAGCGCCTGCGTCGGCGCCGGCAGGGTCTTGAGTTTGTCGAGCATCAGCACGACCACGTTGTCGGTCATGCCGCGCTGGCGGATCCGCTCGATGTTCCAGCGCCAGCCACCGACGCTGCGCGCGTAGTGGATCTCGCCGTTCTGCTGCAGGGTTTCCAGGAACTGGCTGAGGAAGAACGGGTTGCCCTGGGTTTTCTCCAGGCACAGCTCGGCCAGTTCGGCGACATCGCGCAGATTGGCGTGAAGACTGTCGGCAATCAGCTGGCTGACCTGCTGCAGGTCGAGATTGCGCAGACGCAGTTGCGTGATCGGGCCGCGTGCGTGGGCAATGGCCCGGCAGCTCAGGGTCAGCGGATGATGCTCGTCGACCTCGTTGTCGCGGAAGGCACCGATCACCAGCACGCAGGGCCTGGCGTCGCTGCACAGCAGGCGCTCGAGCAGCTTCAGGGTTGGCGGGTCGGCCCATTGCAGGTCGTCCAGGAACAGCACAAGCGGATGGGCGCTGGACGACAGCGCTTTGACGAACTGGCCAAAGGCGATATGCAGGCGGTTTTCGTTTTCTGCCGGTGGCAAGGGTGGCAATGACGGCGGCTGCCCGACCAGCAGGCGCAGATCGGGAATGATCTCGGTGATCGCCGCCACGTTGTCGCCCAGCGCCGCCAGCTGCTCGGCCTTCCAGTAATGCCGGCGTGGCTCGCCTTCCACCGAGAGCTGTCGCAGCAGTTGCTGGAAGGCCTGGATCAGCGCCGAGTAGGGCTGGTTGCGACTGTACTGGTCGAACTTGCCGCGGACGAAGTAGCCGCGCCGGGCGACGATCGGGCGGTGCAGTTCGCCGACCAGTGCCGTCTTGCCGATGCCGGAATAGCCGCTGATCAACAGCATCTCGGACTGGCCGGTACTGACATGCTCGAAGGCGTCGAGGATGGCCGCGCTTTCGGCATCGCGCCCGTACAGGCGATTGCTGACGAAGAAGCGTTCGGGGACATCCGATGTCGCCAGCGGAAAATCCTCGATGCGGCGATAGCGATGCCATTGCTGGGCGCAGGTGATCAGGTCGTGGTGCAGGCCGAAGCTGCTCTGGTAGCGGTCATCCGGCGACTTGGCCAGCAGTTTCTGCACGATCTTCGAGATCGGTTCGGGAATCGTCGGATCGATCTCGTGCAACGGCGTCGGCACGATCGCGATCTGCGCATGCAGCAAAGTCATCGGGTCGCTGGACTGGAACGGTGTGCGCCCCGCGAACAGCTCGTACAGCGTGACCCCCAGCGAATAGAAATCGCTGCGATAGTCGACATCCAGGCTGGTACGGCCGGTCTGCTCCGGCGACATGTATTCCAGGGTGCCGCGCATCAGCGCGTCCTGGCCTGGCTTGCGCTCGCGGTCGAGCCGGGTCGAGAGGCCGAAGTCGCACAGCTTGAGTTTCAACGCGGCGACATCGACCAGCACGTTCTTGGCGGAAATGTCGCCATGGATCAGCCGGTGCTGGTGCACCGCGCTCAAGGCGTTGCAGAGCTGGACTGAGAACGCGATGCGCTCCGACAAGTCGGTGCTCCGGCTGTCGATCAGCTGTGCCAGGTTGCAGGAGCCGAAATCCTCCAGCACCAGCACCAGGCCGCTGTCCATTGGCTTGAGCGCCAGCGCGCGGATCACCCATTCCGAGTGGATCGACTGCAGTACCGCGTACTCGTGGTGCCAACGCGCGAACAGGTCGAGCGAGGGATGGCTGCTGTCCTGGTATTTGAGCACCACGCGCTTGCCCTTGCTGGACTCGGCGCGTGCCACCACCGTTTCATCGACGGCGTAGATGACCTCTTTGACGGTGTAGCCGGCCAGTTTCATCCGCGCTCAGAACCGGTACTCGACATCGATGCCCCATTGCCGGCGTTCGCCGCGATTGTCCTGGACCAGGCCGAGGAAATTGATCAGATCGAAGCGCATGTTGCTGTACCCGCGATCAGCCAGGTTCTTGACCCACAGGGCACCCGTCCAAGGCCCCTGCTGGTACGCGATGCGGCTGTTCCATAGAGTGTAGCCGCCCTGGCGGGTGTAGGGGTTCTGGTTCTGGTCGAAGTAGAACTCGGACTGGAAGACACCGTCGAGCTGCAGCGACAACTCGCCGTTGCGCAGCGGTCGCCGGTGGTCGAGGAACAGGTTCGCATTCCATTCCGAAGTAAAGGGAAGACGGTTGCCGAGCACGCGCTGGCCGCTGGCGTCGACGAACTCCTCAAGCTCGGCCTTGGGCAGCCAGCCGAGGCCGATGCGCGCATTGAGCGATTCGGTCAGCTGCCAGCGCAATTCCAGCTCGCTGCCGTAGATGCGTGAGCGGCCGACGTTGTCGAGCAATTGCAGCGGTGGTGCGTTGGGCAGCACCGATGGGGTGTTCATGAACACCTGCTGGTTGCGGTAGTCGTAATAGAACAGCGAGAACTGCAGCTGCGCGTTGCGCTCGTCCCAGAACACATTGCCGCCGACTTCCAGGGCATCCAGGGTTTCGCTGCCGTAGTCGTTGCGCTGGGCTTCCTCGGCGCTGAAGGCGATGGCGCCGTTGTAGCCACCGCTCTTGAAACCGCGCGCGAGGCTGACCCAGGTATTGGCCTGTTCCGACCATTGGTGGTTGAACGCCAGCTTGCCCGACAGGTTGTTGTCCGACACCTCGCCGGCGACATCCCAGGCCGGTACCAAGAGGCCGGCGTCATCACCGGCGCCGGTGGCGACATTGACGTGTCCGATGGCGTGGTAACGGGTGTGCTCGCGGGTGTAACGCAGGCCGGCGGTGAGCGTGCTGTCCGGGCTCAGGCGGAAGTCGAGGTTGGCGAATGCCGCCTGCGATTCGGGCTCGATGCGATTGTCGTAGAAGAACTTGGCAGCGAAGGCGAACAGGTCCGGGCTGGCGCGGAAGTCGCGGAAGACGTCGATGAAAAAGTCCTGCTGGGTGACTTCTTTTTCCAGATAGACGCCGGCGATGAAGTAATACCGTTCGCGATCGAGGTGGTAACGCAGTTCCTGGCTGAGCACGTGGCCATCGGCGGCCAATGAGCCTTCGGCCAGGCGGAAAGGGCTGGCGTCGGCGTTGTAGTGGTGCACGCGATCGAGCGCATTGAAGCCGCTGACCGACACCAGATAGCTGTGCTCGTCGAGCGCGTAGCTCAGGCGGACATCGGCACCCCAGCTGTCGGTGCGGTTCGGGCTGCCGCCATGGACCTCGCTGTTGGCGGCGACATCGGACAGGTCATTGCTGCCGACATTGAACCCGAAGGCGTCGGTGCAGGCGGTAGAGCCGGCTTCGTCCGGGCTGCACAGGATGGCCGGCGTGCCGGTCACGGGGTCGGCCAGTTGCCGGAACACGCCGATGTGGCGCACCGGCTTGCCGACGCCGTCCCAGCGCTCGACATGGACTTTGGCCTGCACCTCCAGCGGCTGGTAGTCGGCGGCGAGCGACAGTCGTGCCGCGTTGTGGCTCAGGTCGGGAGTGGGCGCGGGGGCGTGCAGATTGCGCAGCGAGTAGTCGTGCTTCTGGTTGTCGAAGGCCAGGCGCATCGCCACCTGCTCGCCAACCGGCCAATTGATGGCGCCTCCCAGCTTGTACAGGTTGTACTCGCCGATACCGGCACTGAGGTAGCCGCCGAATCCGTCGTCGGGCTTGCGCGTGCTGATCAGCAGCGCGCCGCCGGTGGTGTTGCGTCCGAATAGTGTGCCTTGCGGTCCACGCAATACTTCGATGGCTTCGATGTCGTAGAGGTTGACCAGCTGGTAGTTCGAAGTGCCGCCACCGACTTCGTCCACGTACAGGCCGATCGGCGAGGTGGTCGAAGTGTTGTAGTCGAGATTGCCGACGCCACGGATGTTGATCGCCGGGGGAGTGCCCTCGGCGGTGTTCTGGGTGATCTTGACGTTGATCACCTGGCCGCCGATCGCGCTGGTGTCCTTGAGGTTCTGTTGCCTGATGGATTCGCCGTCGAGCCACTGCAGCGAGACCGGCACCTCGTCCAGCGGCTGCACGCGCTTCTGGGCGGTCACTTCGACCGCCTTGAGCGTCGTCACCGGCTCCGAGGGTAGCGCCTGCGCGACGGCCAGGCCCGGCAGCAGCGCGCACACCCACATGCCCAACGGCTGGCTGCGCAACGACTGGCTGGATCGCATGGGTTCTCCCTCGCCGGCGGCTGGCGCAGGCCTCGGCGAATCTTACAGCGGTCCGGGCGGGTGTAGCAGCCGCGCGCTCACGTCAACCAAGGCATCGCCAAGCGGTAGCCCCGAGCGGTTCGAGGGTTGCTAAAAGCGCCCGTGCGGGCGGCTACTGCCACAAAGAAAAAACCCAACTGCGGGTGCAGTTGGGTTTTCAGTTGGTGGCGGATGGAAGATGGTTCGATTCCGCCTGGCCCAACTGGATAGGGATTGGGCGGGCGTCCAAGGGTCTGTGCGACTTGCCCGGTCGTTCTCACCGCGTCAGCAGCTCGACGTAGGCCTGGTAGCTGTAGCTGCGGTTCTTCTTCTGGCCGGTCACTTCCACAACCACGCCCAGTTGTTCCAACACCTGCACCGCGGCGTTCGCGGTCGGGAACGTCGTTTCCAGTTGCTGCCGCACCCGTTCCACGGTGAAGCGCGGCATCATCGGCAACGACTCAAACAGGCGGTAGGTGGCCGGGCTAGCCTTGGACGATTGCAGCAGCTTTCGCCGATCAGCCGCGATCAGGCTGGCAATGGTGATGATGTTGCGCTCGGCATCGGCTGCCGCGACCGCCACGCCTTCCAGAAAGAACGAAATCCACGATTCCCAATCGCCCTCGGTGCGGATGGTCGACAGACGGCGGTAATACTCTGCCTGGTGCTGCTTTAGATAGCCGCTGAGGTACAGCAACGGCTCGGCCAGCAGGTTCCAGTGTTCCAGCAACGCCGCGATCAGCAGTCGTCCAATGCGCCCGTTGCCGTCAAGAAACGGATGGATGGTTTCGAATTGCGCGTGGATCAGCGCGATCTTGACCAAGGGTGGAAGGTCGGCCGATTCCTCGTGGATGAATCGCTCCAGGCTCGACAGCAGTTCTGCCACGCGCTCCGGTGGTGGCGGCACAAAGACCGCGTTGCCGGGCCGGGTGCCGCCGATCCAGTTCTGCGAGTGCCGCAATTCGCCGGGTTGCTTGCCGGCGCCGCGCGCCCCGTCGAGCAGCAGTCGGTGCGCGTCGCACAGCAGGCGAACGCTGATCGGCAGCCCATTGGGGTCGCGCAGTTGGTCCTGCACCCGCCGGA
>DASUOA010000057.1:0-2242 GCA_036276895.1 Arenimonas sp.
CGGTTGCGCCGAGGCGGGCGAGCGGTTCGAATCCACGACGGCGGACGAGCTTGGCGAGGATGACGAAGACAGCGGGCCGCTGGTCACGCCGACCCGGCCGCGCAGTGGCCACGGCGGACTGGGCGACGGCGATTCCGTCAGTGGCCGCCTCGGTGGCGGCAGTCTCGGCGGCGGCAGCGGCGGCCGCGGGCTCAGCGACTAAGTCAGTCTTCCGATGCGTGCCAACGCAATTAACCATGAATCGCGCGCGCACAACTTTCGTATGAACAAATCCCGTTGACGTTGGAGCGGCGGGACCGTCACTATCGCGGCTGACGTGTTGCGGACTTTGTCCGCCTATTGGGGGTTCGTTACGATGACCATCAGACTGGCCGGCCTCGCATCGGCGCTCCTTGCCGCTGCGATCATCGCAGTGCCGGCGGCTCAATCCGACAGCATGGATGCGATCGATTGCGCCAGCTCGTCCTTCGGCTTTTCCGAAGCCGGATACAACGTGGATTGCGAGCGTTCGACCGAGCAGGTGCGCGCCGGGGAATCGTCGGGTGCGACCCAGATCGACGTCATGACCATCAGCGGCGAGAACCCGCGCATGTTCATGACCATCGTCGGCGTGCGCGTCACCGCGACCCGCCTCTACATGGAGTATCGCGGCCTGCGGCAGAATTTCAGCGAGGCGTTCACCCATATCGAAGTCAAGGACTGGAACGGCATCGGCAACAAGGACGGCTATGACAGCGCCGAGTTCACCGCGGTGATCAGCGGACTTCCCTCCTCCTGCGTCGCCATCCAGCGCTATACCAACGCCGCCTGGACCGGCTTCAAGCGCCGCGTGATCGGCATGGGCTGTTCACCGGTCGACCGTGCCCACGTCTACGACGCCATCACCAAGCTGCGCGCGCCCGGCGACTAGGCCGGCAATTCCGGCCCTGCTGCCTTCCGAGGGCTCGCTCGCGGAAATGTGCGCAGTCCTCTATTGCAAATGCGTCGCATTTACCCCATCGTCGGTCTCCCGCAACGAACCCTCGGGGGAGGACGATGACCACGCGTTGGAAACTGTGGCTGGGCGCGAGCGCCCTCGCCATGGCAAGCGGCGCCCTGCCGGCCGCTCAGATCGTGTCGCCGATCACCAGCAGCCTGCTGGGCATGGACCTGGTGGACGACGCCCAGGCCCAGGAATCCGGTGAAGGCGAAGGCGAAGGCGCCGAAACCGAGTGCACCACCGAAACCGGCGAAGGCGAGGAAGGCGGCTCAGCCGATTGCCCCGCCCCGACCGGCGAAGAGGGCGAAGGTGAAGGCGAAGGCGGCTGAGCCGAACGCTTCTTGCTTGCCGAAGGGCGGTCATTGGCCGCCCTTTTTCTTTGGCGGTGACTCAAATCCGTCACCTGCCCGTCATTTTTCCTTTGCTGCTTTCGATTAGCTCTAAGCCGCGCGAAGCGGGGACTCGCGCGCCGGGGCAACGGCCAGGAAGCAGGAGATGCAGGCGACGCCGCCGATCAACCACTACCGCGCCATGTTCATTTCCGATGTTCATTTGGGGACGCGCGGCTGCAAGGCGGAATTCCTGCTCGATTTCCTGAAGCACAACGACGCCGACGAGATCTACCTGATCGGCGACATCATCGATTGCTGGTGCCTGAAGCGCACCTGGTTCTGGATGCAGAGCCACAACGACGTGGTGCAGAAGCTGCTGCGCAAGGCGCGCAAGGGCACGCGCGTCACCTATGTGCCCGGCAACCACGACGAACCGTTGCGCGACTATGACGGCATGGCGTTCGGCGACGTGCAGATAATGAACGAGACCATTCATGTCACCGCCGACGGGAAGCGGCTGCTGGTGGCGCATGGTGATGCGTTCGACGGCATCGTCAAATACGCGCGCTGGCTGGCGAAGCTGGGCGACCATGCCTATGCCTGGTGCCTGCGCATCAATCACTGGTACAACCACGTGCGCCTGGCGTTCGGCTATCCCTACTGGTCGCTGTCGGCGTTCCTGAAGACGCGGGTCAAGGACGCCGTCAAGTTCATCAGCGACTTCGAGCACGCGATGGCGGAGGAAGCCAGGCGCCGCGGCCTCGACGGCGTGGTGTGCGGCCACATCCACAAGGCCGAGATCAAGACCATCGACGGCATCCTCTATTGCAACGACGGCGACTGGGTGGAGAGCTGCACCGCGCTGGTCGAGCATCGCGACGGCAGGCTCGAGATCATCGAGTGGGCGGCCAAGCGGCAATTCTCCATGCTG
>DASUOA010000058.1:0-2532 GCA_036276895.1 Arenimonas sp.
AGCAGCATGCGCCGGATGTTGCTGTAGCTGCCGGTGTCGACGTCGATGGAGAAGGTCGAGACCGGAGACTCGAGCACCGATTGCAGCGGGTTGTCAGGAAGGCCGGCATAGGTTTCCTGCGGCGATACCGGCTGCTGCAACAGCGGCATGGCCATGCTGGCGACCGGTGGCGGCGCCATCGGGCTGGCCGCTGGAAGCACCTGCTGGACGCGGAACGCTTCCAGTTTGGCCAGACGGCCGGCCTGTTCCTCGCGCTCACGGCGTTGGTCGAGTAGCGGTGCGGCGCTGGCTTCGGCGGCGACCGCGATATCGGTGCCGGCGTCGGCATCGTCGCGCTGGGCGGCGCGTTCGGGACCGGTCTGGCTGCAGCTGGCGAGGGCGAGCGTGATGGCAAAGGCGATCAGGGTGATGCGCATGGCAAGGCTCCGGGCTGGGGGTGTCCAATGCAACGCGCGAGTGCAGGAAATGGGGTTGATGAACCGGACGCCGGCCATCGCGCGCGCTTCGCCCGTGGTCGGGCGATAATCCGCGGATGGTCGACGGCAACGGACCGGATGTCCTGATGCGCACCGCCACCCGCTGGCGGCTGCCGCTGTTGGCCGGGCTGCTGGTGTTTTCCGCTGGTCTGCTGGCGACGATGCACGCGGCGCGTCTGGATCAGCAGCACCGCATCAGCGAGCGTCGTACCCAGGTGCAGGCCGATCTGTCGGATTTCCGTGCCCGGCTTGAAACCGAGATCTACACCGCGGTGTCACTGGTGCGGGGGCTGTCGGCGCATCTGTCGATCCAGGAAGACCTGGACTCGCGCCAGTTCAAGGCGGCGGCGGAAACGCTGTACGGCAGCAACCGCTACATCCTCAATCTCAGCCTGGCGCCCGGTTTCGTCATCCGCGACATCTACCCGAGCAAGGGCAGCGAGATGGTGATCGGCCTCGACCTGCTCGCTGATCCGGTTCAGAAGCAGGCGGTGCTGCGCGCGGTGCAGTTAGACGATGTGGTGTTGGCCGGTCCCTACTCCATGGTGCAGGGCGTCGAAGGACTGACCGGCCGGTTACCGCTGTGGATGGATCGCGACGGCGTGCCGCGGCTGTGGGGCGTGGTCAATGTCAGTCTCGACTACGCACAGCTGCTCAACGATGCCGGTATCGAGCGGCTGGAGAAGTACCTGCAGCTTGAAATCCGCGGCCGCGACGCCAGCGGCCCCGGTGGCGAGCCGGTACGGGGTTCGCCGTTGCCGCGCGAGGTCGATGCGGTCAAGGTGCCGGTGTTCCTGCCCGGCGGCAGCTGGTTGATATCGGCAGCCCCGATTGAAGGCTGGTACGCGCTGCCGTGGTGGCGCACGCCGACCGGAATGGCCGGTCTGGCGCTGAGCCTGCTGTCCGGGCTTGCGGTGCTGCGCATCGCCCAGGACCGGCAGCGCATCCGCCTGCTGGCCGCTTCCGATGCCCTGACCAGCCTGCCAAACCGGCGGTGGGCACTGTCGCATCTGGCGCGGCTGATGGCACGCAGCGAGCGTGGCGGCGAAACCTTTGCGGTGCTGTCGTTCGACCTCAACGGTTTCAAGCCGGTCAACGACACCTACGGCCATGCGGTGGGCGACCAGCTGCTGGCGGCGATTGCCCAGCGCCTGCGCGACAGCATGCGCCCCGGCGACCTGGTGGCGCGCATGGGTGGCGACGAGTTCCTCGCTCTGGTGCGCATCGATGCCGGTGCCGGCGAAGCCTGGTTGCGACAGCTGGCCGAGCGCGTGCAGGGCGTGGTGCGGCAGCCGGTGGCGGTGGGTGGCCATCGTGTCCAGGTCGGCACCAGCATCGGCGTCGCCAGTTTTCCGCGCGATGGCCATGACGCAGCGACCTTGCTGCGACGTGCCGATGAAGCGATGTATCGGGCCAAGCGCGGTGGTGGGTCCGGGCTCGCCTTCGCGCACGAGATCGACGAAGCGGATGCGTCGTCAGCGGTTTCCGGCTGAATCCTCGACCCGCAGCCGCAACTGCCCTTCGGCAAGGCGTGCCTGCAAGCGCTCCCCAGCGTTGACCTGGGTGGCGCTTCGCACCACGCGACCATCGTCCTGCTGCAGCAAGGCGTAGCCGCGTCCGAGCGTCGCCAACGGACTGATCGTGGCCAGCGCGCGCGCCAGCGCCGACAGCTGTTGCCGCCGTGCGGGCAGCAGTTGCTGCAGGCCCTGTTGCTGGCGTTGCCCCAGCAGCGACAGGCGCAGGCGGGCAGCGTGTAGACGTTCGCTGGGGTGTTGCTGTTGCAGTCGTTCGCGAACCGCGTGGAGTCGAGTCTGCAAGCGGTGCAGCGCCTGCGATTGGCTGGCGAGCAGCGCGAGCTGCAGGCGTTGCAGGCGCTCGCGACCGCGCTGCAGGCGCTGCTGCGGGTGCAGGTTCTGCAGGCGCAGAACTGCCAGGTCGCAACGTTGCGTGCGTGTGCTCTGCTGCCGCTGCCAGTGACGAGTCAGCGCCGCCTGCGCATGGTGCAGCCTTGCGCGCAGCGCCTGCTGCTCCGGCACCAGAAGCTCTGCGGCCGCCG
>DASUOA010000059.1:0-2542 GCA_036276895.1 Arenimonas sp.
GCGCGGCGTGGCGCCGCCGACACTGACGACGGGGCAGATCTATCGCGGCGTGGTGCCTTTCATCGGCCTGCAGCTGCTGATGCTGGGGCTGGTGGCGCTGTTCCCGTGGCTCGCCACCGCGCTACCGCAGTGGCTGTACGGCTGAGCGTCGAACTTACTTTGGTCGGCCGGGCTTGGCCGGCAGCGACTGCAGGTGCGCCCAGATCGCGGTGACGTCGTCATCGCTCATCGCCGCGTAGGCGCCATAGGGCATCAGCGGATGCAGGCTGCGGCCGTCGCGGCTCTTGCCCTGGCGCAGGGCGCGGCCGAAGTCGGTGCGGTTCCAACCGGCCAGGCCATCGCTGTGCGGCGTGAGATTGCGCGCGGCCGGCATTTCCGGCGGCGTGCCCGGCACGCGTTGGCCGGCGAAGTCGCTGCCATGGCAGCCGGTGCAGGCCTGCGCCAGGTAGGCGCCGTAGGCGGCGGTCGGTGCGGGATCCGGCGTGTCGCGGCGACGCGGGCTGTGATCGATGTCGGCCGCCGGTACCAGGTGGAACTCGCCGAGCAGGAACAGCACCCGCGCCAGCGGCCCGACCTCGAAGTCGCCAAGGTTGTTGCGCACCGGCGGCAGGCTGCGCAGGTAGGCGACCAGCGCGGCAGTATCGGCATCGCCGAGGTGGTTCCAATCGCCGACCGGCATGAAGCGCAACGGCGTGCCATCGGGACGCACGCCGTTGCGGATCGCGTGGCCCAAGGCATTGGCGGTGTAGCTGGCCGGCAGCGTGCCCGGCGTCAGATTGCTGGCGACGAAGCGGCCGATGCCGGCATCGTCGATGATGACTTTGCCGGCGGCGTCCTTGCCGTGGCATTCGACGCAGCCGAGGATCGAATACAGGTGCCGGCCGCGCTCGACCGCCGCGCCATCCTCGCGCAGCGGCAGCGGCGGGTCGTTGACGGCGTAGACCGTGGCCATGGCGCGATCGGCCCACCACCAGGCGAACACGAAGCCGACGACGGCGAAGATCGCGCCCAGGCCGATCGCCACCCGCAGGAACTTCCACACGCGTGCCGACAGCGGTTCGTCCTTCATCGCCCTGCGCTCCCCCGAGATCGTGGCGGGGCCAGTTTATGCGCGCCGAGGGCGCCGGCGTCAACGCCGGGCGGCGTAGAACGCCTCTTCCGACACCGCGTGCCAGGCCTGGGTCTGGGCGCGGAAGGTGCGCAGCGAGGTGTAGACGCGATGCGCGAAGGGGTCGGCGGCGGCGGTCTCTTCCAGCACCTGTTCGCTGGCGCGTTTGAGCGCGGCCATCACGTCGTCGGGCAAGCGGCGGAGTTCGACACCGTGTTCGCGCACCAGCGCATCGAGCGCCTGCTGGTTGCGCGCGGTGTACTCGGCCAGCATGTCGTTGTTGACCGCTTCGCAGCAGGCCGCGACCAGTGCCTTGAGGTCGTCGGGCAGGGCATCGAAGGCCTGCTTGTTGATCAAGGCTTCGAGCGTCGGGCCCGGCTCCTGCCAGCCGGGGTAGTAGCCGAACTTGGCGGCGCGGTGCAGGCCGAAGGCGAGGTCGTTGTAAGGGCCGACCCATTCGGCGGCATCGATGGCACCCGACTGCAGCGCCGCGAAGATTTCGGCGCCAGGCAGATTCACCGGCGTTGCGCCAACGCGCGCCATCACTTCGCCGCCAAGGCCCGGGATGCGCATCTTCAGGCCTTTGAGGTCGGCCAGCGATTTGACTTCCTTGCGGAACCAGCCGGCCAGTTGCACGCCGGTATTGCCGGCGGGGAAGGGCACGATGCCAAAGCCGGCGTAGAGCTCCTGCCACAGCTGCAGGCCACCGCCGTGGTAGAGCCAGCCGTTCATTTCCTGGGCATTGAGCCCGAACGGAACGGCGCAGAAGAATGGCGCTGCGGCGGCCTTGCCCTTCCAGTAGTAAGCGGCCGAGTGACCCATCTCGGCGGTGCCGCGGCTGACCGCGTCGAAGACTTCGAAGGCGGGGACGAGTTCGCCGGCACCGAAGACCTTGACCGTGATGCGGCCACCGCTGGTCTGCGTGATCCGTTCCGCAAGGCGCGCGGCGCCGGTGCCGAGCCCGGGGAAGTTGGTCGGCCAGGAGGTGACCATCTTCCATTGCAGGCGGACATCGGAGGCGCTGCTGCCGGCGCTTTGCTCGGTGCGGGCGCCACAGGCGGCGAGGCCAGTGGCGACGGCAGCGAGGCCGGCGCCGCGGATCAAGTCACGACGTTTCATGCGAAGGCTTTCCTCTGTTTCGGAACGCGGCAAGTATGCGTCAGGCCGGCTGCAGGTTGGCGTAGGCGAGCACCAGCCATTTCGCGCCGGCACGTTCGAAGTTGATCTGTACGCGGGCGTGGGCGCCGCTGCCTTCGGCATCCATCACCACGCCTTCGCCGAAGGTCGCATGAACCACGCGCTGTCCGAGACGCAGGCCCTGCGATGCGCCGACCTCATTGGCGCGGGAAGGCAGCGCGCCGTAGCCCATGGGCCGCGAGACCTGCACCTTGGGGCGCACTTCGCGCAGCAATGCCGAGGGAATCTCGCGCAGGA
>DASUOA010000060.1:0-4042 GCA_036276895.1 Arenimonas sp.
GTCAGCCGCGCGAGGGCGTGGTCGACACGCCCGCTTCGGTGTCCTTGAACCAGCCCTGGGACGTGGCCGGCGGCAAGGATCGTCTGTTCGTCACACTGGCTGGCTGCAACCAGATTTGGGACTACGACCTCAAGCAGAAGAAGTTGCACTGCCTCGCTGGTAGCGGCGAGCTGGGCATCGCCGACGGCCCCGCGCGCACCTCGCTGCTGGCGCATCCGGCGGGGTTGGCGCTGGTCGAACAGAACCTGTACTTCGCCGATTCGGCGAGCTCGGCGGTGCGTGTCGCGCATCTGGCCAACAACGCCGTCGAGACACTGGTCGGGCAGGGGCTTTACGACTTCGGCCTGCAGAACGGCGCGAGGCGCGAGGCGCGATTGCAGTATCCGCTGGCCGTGGCATTGGATCCGCAATCGCCCGTACTCTGGGTGGCCGATGCCTACAACCAGCGCCTGCGCCGCCTGCGTCTCGGTGGCGGCGAAATGGTCGAGCATGAGTTGCCCGGTGCGCTGGAACTGCCCTGCGCCCTGGCGTCGGTGCTCGGCAGCCTGTTCATCGCTGATGCGCACGCGCATTCGGTGTACCGGCTCGATACCGCCAGCGGCGAGTTCCACCGCCTGTCCATCGGCGACTAGACGCGTGGTCGAAGACGCGAGCGCTCCCGCCTTCGACGGCAAGGCCTTTGTCCGCACGCTGACCTCGGCGCCGGGTGTCTACCGGATGCTCGCCGAGGACGGCAGCGTGCTTTACGTCGGCAAAGCCGCAGCGCTGGACAAGCGCGTCGCCAGCTATTTCAGTCGCAGCCTGCCTTCGGCACGCATCGCGCGCATGGTGGCGCAGATCGCCGGCATCGAAGTCACGGTGACGCGCACCGAGGCCGAGGCGCTGATCCTCGAGAACCAGCTGATCAAGCAGCTGCGCCCGCGCTACAACGTGCTGCTGCGCGACGACAAGAGCTACCCGCAGCTGCTGATCACCGATGAGACCTGGCCGCGGCTGGCCTACCATCGGGGCCCGCGCTCGCGGCCCGGACGCTATTTCGGGCCGTATCCGAGTTCGACCGCGGTGCGCGACACCCAGGAGCGGATGTTCAAGCTGTTCCGCCTGCGCAGCTGCGAGGACAGCGTGTTCCGCAACCGCAGCCGGCCCTGCCTGCAGTACCAGATCGGCCGCTGCAGCGCGCCCTGTGTCGGCCTGATCGCGCCACGTGACTACGACGCCAGCGTGCGCCGCGCCGTGCTCTTTCTCGAAGGCCGCAGCGACGAGTTGGTCGACGACCTGACCCGCGACATGGAGGCGGCCAGCGTCCGCCTCGACTTCGAGCAGGCCGCGTTGCTGCGCGACCAGATCGCTGGCATACGCCAGGTGCAGGCACGGCAGTACGTCGAGGGTGAGTCGGTGGAGATGGACGTGCTGGCCTGCGCGGTGGCGCAAGGCCGCGCCTGCGTGCAGCTGCTCAGCTTCCGCAGTGGCATGAGCCAAGGCACGCGTGCGTTCTTCCCGAAACTGTCCGGCGACGAGCGTGCGGAAGACGTGCTCAACGCCTTCGTGCCACAGCACTATCTCGAGCACCGGCCGCCGCGCGAGCTGTTGCTCAGCCACGCCATCGCCGATGCCGAGCTGTTGCAGTCGGTGCTGAGCCAACAGGCGGGGCGCAAGGTCGAGATCAAGACGATGGTCCGCGGCGAGCGAGCCCGCTACCTCGAGATGGCGCGCAAGAACGCCGAGTTGGCGCTGGCGGCGGAGATCGGTAGCCAGGCCAACCAGCGTGCGCGGCTGGAGGACCTGCAGCTCATGCTGGGCCTCGAGAATGCTCCGAATCGCATCGAGTGCTTCGACATCAGTCACACCCAGGGCGAGGCGACGGTGGCGTCATGCGTGGTGTTCGATGCTGAAGGCCCGGCGCGTGGGCAATACCGGCGCTTCAACATCAGTGGCATCACTCCGGGCGACGACTATGCGGCGATGCAACAGGCCTTGCTGCGCCGTTTCAAACGCGCCAAGGAGGATGGCGTACAGCCCGAGGTGCTGTTGATCGACGGCGGCGAAGGCCAATTGGCACAGGCGCGCGCGGTAATCGCCGAGCTCGAGGTGCAGGGCGTGGCGCTGATCGGCGTGGCCAAGGGCGAAGAGCGCCGCCCCGGCCATGAAACCCTGCTGCTGCCCGATGGCCGCAGCCTGCAGCCCGGCGCGCAATCGCCGGCGCTGCAGCTGATCCAGCAGGTTCGCGACGAAGCGCATCGCTTCGCCATCACCGGCCATCGCGGGCGCCGTCAGAAGCAGCGCGACGTCAGTCGCCTGGAAGACATTCCCGGCATCGGACCGCGTCGACGCGCTAATCTGTTGAAGCATTTCGGCGGCCTCGCCGGCCTCAAGGCTGCCGGTGCCGAAGAGATCGGCCGCGTCGACGGCGTCAGCGCCGCACTGGCGCAGCGCATCTACGCGGCCCTGCACGGACTGGAATCGAGCGACAAAGCAGCAAAGGACAGCGCGTGATCCTGACTATCCCCACCATCCTCACCTTGTTCCGGATCCTGCTGATTCCGGTGATGGTGATCGTGTTCTACCTGCCGTACTCCTGGACCAACCTCGCCGCGGCGCTGATCTTCGCGGTCGGCTCGCTGACCGACTGGCTCGACGGCTGGATCGCCCGTCGCTACGGCATGTACTCGGCCTTCGGCGCCTTCCTCGACCCGGTTGCCGACAAGCTGGCAGTGACGGTGGCGCTGTTTCTGATCGTGCAGAAGCACAACACCGAGTTGATGGCGATTCTCGCCGCGATCATCGTGGGTCGTGAGATCACCATCTCGGCGCTGCGCGAGTGGATGGCGGGGCTCGGCGCGCAAGGCAAGGTAAAGGTCGCCGGACTGGGCAAGATCAAGACCATCGTGCAGATGGTGGCGCTGTCGTTCCTGCTGCATTTCGAGCCGCTGTTCGGTTTGCCGTTGCTGCTGATCGGCGAATGGCTGCTGGGCATCGCCGCGGCATTGACCTTGTGGTCGGGTTTCGCATACATTCGCGCCGCCTGGCCGACCATGCGCGACCAGTGAAGCGAATCGGCGATGACAGGGTGTTGACAGTCATCCCGGGTTTGATCAAAATGGCGGTCTCTTGCGGGAATAGCTCAGTTGGTAGAGCACGACCTTGCCAAGGTCGGGGTCGCGAGTTCGAGTCTCGTTTCCCGCTCCAGTTTCAGACAAGGCCCCGTTCGCGGGGCCTTGTTTTTTCCGGCAGTCACAGCGAAGCAGCACGCGCCGTGACTTCCACACCGCGAACGCGCTAAGCTTCGCGTCCAACGCTTCCCGGCCGGGTGGCAGAGTGGTTATGCAGCGGACTGCAAATCCGCGTACGCCGGTTCAATTCCGACCTCGGCCTCCAATTAAACCCCTGAGCAATCAGGGTTTTTTTTTATTGGGTCGGCGGTTTGAGTCGCCCCGGCGTGGGCTGGTGATCTCGCGCGTCGGCCAAGGCGCAGTTCTGAAGGCGCTACCGATTGGCTACAGTGGTCAGAGATCCGTGTTGGCCCACGTCATGAAACTCCAAGCCAAGCTCATGCTCACGATGGCCACGACCGCCGTGCTCGCGGTGCTGGCAAGCCTGATCATCTCCGTCAGCGTCGGAACGCGCTCGGTTGAGAAGGAAGTCGAGGAGAAGCTATGGGCGGTGCTGGACGATCGTCACGCCAGCCTTGCCGACTACCTGGCGCGCGTGCGTCGCGACAGTCATATCCTTGTTAGCGATCCGAACACGGGCGAGATGCTCCGGGAATTCACCCGTGGCTTCCTGGAGCGCGGTGAGTCGGCACAATCGCAACTGCAGCAGCTGTTCATCGCCGACAACACCCGTCGCTCTGGCGATCGCCAACAACTGGTCGATGCTGGCGACGACAGTATTTATGCCCGCGTCCATGCGCGCTTCCATCCTCAGCTTCGCGAGATGGCCGTCACCCGCGCGTGGGACGATCTCTTGTTGGTCGATCCGAGCGGGAATGTCGTGTACTCGACCAAGAAGGAAAGCGATTTCGCGACCAATGTGATCAGCGGCC
>DASUOA010000061.1:0-2152 GCA_036276895.1 Arenimonas sp.
GCTGCGCCTGCTCGGTGGCGACCGCGGCGGCGCGCTCGGCCTGCTCGGCCGAGAGCAGGCGGTCACGGATCGCGGTCGGGTCGATGCGCAGCAGCAGATCGCCTTGCGCGACGACGTCGCCATTGTCCTTGAGCACATCGAGCACCACGCCCGCGACTTCGGCACGCAACTCGGCGCTGCGCTCGGGCTGGATCGAACCGGCGATCACCGGCCCCTGGCTGAGCCCTTGCGGCTGCAAGCTGATCAGGTCGTCCGCGACCAGCAACAAGGGCTTGGGCGCCGCATCGGCGGTCGGCGCCGACGCTTGCCCACCACTGCAGGCGGCCAACACCAGGGCGCAGGAGAGGGCAAGCACGAGGGGAGAACGGTTCATGGCCGGGGCTCACGGGCAGCAGTTTCGATGCTGCGTATGAACCCATGAAGCGGGAGGCGCCGACATGTGCCGAATGGCCCGGTGACGATGGACATTCATGCGGCGTTAGGCGCGCGGCATCATCCGCGCGCGTGCTCACTCGTAGCGCAACGCCTCGATCGGGTCCAGCCCCGCCGCCTTCGACGCCGGCATGATGCCGAACACCACGCCGACCAGGGCCGAGAAGCCGGCGGCGGCGATCACCACCCACACCGGCACGCTGGCCGGCGGAAAGTTGGGAATCAGCGCGGCGATGCCGACACCGGCGCCGTAGCCGAGCGCGATGCCGATCAGGCCGCCGAGCAGGGCGAGCAGACCGGCTTCGAGCAGGAACTGAATCAGAATGTCCTGTCGCGTAGCGCCAAGGGCTTTGAGGATGCCGATCTCGCGGGTGCGTTCGGTCACCGACACCAGCATGATGTTCATGATGCCGATGCCGCCGACCAGCAGCGAGATGCTGACCACGCCGCCGACCACCAGGGTCGTGTTGCGGGCGATGGAATCGAACTGTTTGACGAAGGAATCGGCGGCTTCGATCCTGAAATCGTCATCGGCGCCCGCTTTGAGCCGGTGCGACTGACGGATGGCGCGTTTGGCGCGTTCGCGCAGCGCCTCGATCTCGTCGAGACTTTCGGCGGTGAAGGAGATGTTCATCCGCGGCTGCAGGTCGTTACCGGTCATGGCGCGCGCCGCATCGAACGGAATCAGCACCCGGTTGTCTTGACTCAAGCCGAAGATCTCGCCGCGCTTCTCCATCACCCCGACGACCTTGAACCACTCGCTGCCGAGGCGGATGTACTCGCCGATCGGGTTCGCCGGCAGGCCCAGGTCCTCGATCAGCGAGTGGCCGACTACCGCCACGCGGCGCCGGCCCCGGTCGTCGCTGGCGACGATGAAGCGACCGTGCTCCGGGTACCAGCCGTTGACCCCGGTGAAGTCGGTCGTGGTGCCCAGCACCTGCGGACTGGCGACGCGGCCGCGATAACCGACGGCGGCGGGCACCAGCATGATCGGCACCACCTGGGCCACGCCGGGCACGCGGTAGCGCAGGGTGTCGACATCGCCGAAGCTCAGGCGGTTCTCCTTGCCCACCTGGGCTTCGGCGAACGAGGTGTAGGGGCGCAAGGTCAAGGTGCTGCCGCCGATATCGGCAAACTGGCTGGTGATCGAATGGGAGAACCCCTGTACCAGCGACACCACCGCGATCACCGAGCCGGTGCCGATCAGGATGCCGAGCGTGGTCAGGAAGCTGCGCATGCGATGCGCCATCAGGCTGCCGAGCGCGGCGCGGAAGGCTTCGAGAAAGGCGTACATCAGGCGGCCTCGGCGGCGTTCACGGTGTCCTCGACGACCAGGCCGTCGCCGAGGCGGATGGTGCGGCGCGCGTGCGCGGCGATGTCGGGCTCGTGGGTGACCACGATCACCGTCTGCCCCTGCCGGTGCAGTTCGTCGAACAGCGCCATGATCTCGCTGGAGGTGCGCGAGTCGAGATTGCCGGTCGGCTCGTCGGCCAGCAGGATCGACGGATTGCCGACCAGGGCGCGCGCCACCGCCACGCGCTGCCGCTGGCCGCCGGAGAGCTGGTTGGGGCGGTGCGTGAGGCGATTGCCCAGACCGACCTTCTGCAGCGACTCGGTCGCCAGCCGCTGCCGCTCGGCGCGCGGCAGGCCGCGATAGACCAGCGGCTGCATCACGTTCTCCAGCACCGACATGCGCGGCAGCAGGTGGAAACTCTGGAAC
>DASUOA010000062.1:0-6018 GCA_036276895.1 Arenimonas sp.
ACCTACGTGCCCAAGGACGGCATCGTCGATGTCGACATCAGCGAGAACGCCGGCTACGCCGGCCTGATCGTGGCCAACGGCGGTCTGGCGCCCAACCCCGATTCGAGCTTCGCCAAGCAGTACGGCTTCCAGGTGCGGCTGACGCTGAGCGAGGAAGAGGGCTGGTCCAAGCTCAACAACGGCCGGGTCGCGGCGTCGGTCACCACCGCCGACGTGCTCGCCGTGCTCGGCCGCCAGTTCGAGGTGGTGGTGCCGGCGCAGATCGCGTTCTCGCGCGGCGCCGACATGGTGGTGGTCGACTCCGGCATCGCCAGCATCAACCAGCTCAAGGGCAAGGTGCTCGCCTCGTCGCAGTTCAACGAGGCGGAATTCTTCATCCGCTATCTGGCCTCCGAAGCCGGGGTGCCGGTCAAGGTCTTGCGCGATCTCGATGGCCGTCCGGGTCCGGACGAACTGGGCCTGGTGTTCTTTGAGGATGCCTTCGTCGCCTGCGATGCCTACCAGCACGCGCTGGCCTCGGGTGATGGTCGACTCAATGGCTGCGTCGGCTGGGCGCCGCGCACCGACGAGGTGGTGGCCGCCTCCAACGGCCGCGCCAAGGCGCTGGTGTCCAACCGCAACCTGCTGATCATCGCCGACTTGCTGCTGTTCAACCGCGGCTTCGCCGAAACCCAGCCGAAGCTGGCACGTGGCCTGGTGCATGGCCTGCTCGAAGGCAACCGCCTGCTGCGCGACACGCCGGATGCGCACATCGCCACCGTTGCCAAGGCCTTCGGCTGGGACGAGGCCGAGACCCGTGACGAGCTGTCGAAGGTGCACCTGTCCAACCTTCCCGAGAACCGCGCCTTTTTCAACGGCCAGATCGATGCCGCTGGCAGCTTCACCGGCATCTTCCAGTCGGCGGTGCTGGCCTATGGCGGCCTGATCAAGAATCCGGCCGACCCGGCGCGTTTCGTCGATGCCACGCATCTCGATGCGCTCGATGCCGAGGGTCATTTCAAGGCGCAGACCGTGGCGATCGCGCCGATCCGCGCCAGCGGTCGCGCTATCAACCTCGAAGGCGACGCGCTGCTGTCCAAGGACATCCGCTTCTTCTTCGAGCCGAACTCGTCGACGCTTGACCGTGACGCCGAGCAGAACACCGCCTACCTCGACACCATCAAGAACTTCCTGCAGGTCAGCCCCGGCTCGATGGTGCTGCTGCGTGGCCACGTCGACAACGCCCGCGTCGCCGAGTTCGAGCAGCAGGGCGGTCAGGCACTGGTGCGCTCGCTGGCCTTGCAGGCGATGGAACTCTCGCGCCAGCGCGCGCAGTCGGTGCGCGACGCCCTGCTCAAGCGCCATCCCGGCATCGACGGCAAGCGCATCGAACTGGTCGGCCGCGGCTGGGAAGAGCCGGCCGGCCCCGACAGCGAGATGAACCGCCGCGTCGAAGTGCAGTGGTTCACGCTGGAATGATCGATTCGAAACAGGAGAACGCAGACATGGACTTCGCCAACAAGACCATCGCCGTCACCGGCGGCCTCGGCGCGCTCGGCCGCGCCACCGTCAGCGCGCTGCGCGCGCGCGGTGCCCGCGTGGTGGTACTCGATTTCGCGCCGGCGGCCGAACTGGGCGAGGGCATCACTGTCGTCGGCGGTGTCGATGTCGCCGAGCCGCAAGCAGTGGCAGCCGCACTGCGGCAGGCGCTGGGCGAGGGCGAGCTGCATGGCCTGGTCAACATCGCCGGCGGCTTCGCCTGGGAGACGCTCGAGGGTGGTGCGCTCGATACCTGGGACATGCTCTACCGGCGCAACCTGCGTAGCGCGGTGGCGAGTTGCCAGGCGGCGTTGCCGCATCTGCGCGAGGGCAGCCGCATCGTCAACGTCGGTGCGCTCGGTGCGGTCAAGGCCGGCGCCGGCATGGGTGCTTACGCGGCGTCCAAGGCCGGCGTGATGCGTTTCACCGAAGCGCTGGCGGAAGAGTTGAAAGACCGTGGCATTACCGTCAACGCGGTGCTGCCCTCGATCATCGATACGCCGGCCAACCGTGCCGACATGCCGAGCGCCGACTTCTCGCGCTGGGTCAGCCCGCAGGCGCTCAGCGACGTGATCGGTTTCCTGTTGTCGCCGGCGGCCTCGGCGGTGACCGGCGCGCTGATCCCGGTGCCGGGTCGGGTGTGAGCAACGCCGCGCCTTTGGCCCGCATTCTCGTTGTCGACGACGAGACGGCCAATCGCGACTACCTGCAGCAGGAGCTGGAGGAACTCGGCTACGCCGCCATGCTCGCCAGCGACGGCGAGCAGGCCTTGGCGGTAATCGAGATGGCACCGCCGGACTGCGTGCTGCTCGACATCCGCATGCCCGGCATGGACGGTTTCGAGGTCTTGCAGAGGATCAAATCCGACGCCACCCGCCGGCATATCCCGGTGCTGATTGTTTCGGCCGAGAGCGACATGCGCAGCGTGCTGCGCGGCATCGAGCTCGGTGCCGACGACTACCTCACCAAGCCGATCGACGATGTGCTGCTCAAGGCGCGTCTGCTCGCCTGCCTGCAACGGCATCGCTGGCGGCAGCAGGAGCGGCACTACATGGCGCGGCTGGAAGCGGTGCAGCAGCGCAACCAGGAACTGCTGCAGGTGATGCTGCCGGCGCCGGTGGTGGCCGAGTGGCAGGGCACCGGCCAGGTCGTGGCGCGCAAGTATGAAGAAGTGGCGGTGCTGTTCACCGACGTGGTCGGCTTCACCGCCTATTGCGATGTGCAGACGCCGACGGTGGTGCTCGATGGCCTGCAGCACATGGTCATGCGCTTCGAGGAGATCACCGCGGCACACGGCCTGCAGAAGATCCAGACCATCGGCGATGCCTACCTCGCCACCGCCGGCATGCTGCAGGCCAGCGCCAACCCGGTGCTCGACGCCGTGCGTTGCGCACTGGCGATGCAGGAGGCGATGCAGGCGCATCCGGCCGGCTGGCAGGTGCGCGCCGGCGTCCATGTCGGGCCACTGATGGCGGGCATCGTCGGCCATCGCCAGTACCAGTACTCGATCTGGGGTGACACCGTGAACACTGCGGCGCGGGTGCAGGAGCACGGTCGCGCCGGCAAGGTCTGCGTCAGCGAGGTGGCCTGGCCGTGGGTCGCCGGGCATTTCCCGGCGCAGTCGCTGGGCAGCATCGAGCTCAAGGGTAAGGAGCCGATGGAGCTGCTGCTGATCGGCTGAGGCCATAACGGGAGAGCGATGTGGCGATGCGCCGATGCTTTGCAAGCCTGCTGCTGTCGGCCCTGCTGCTGCCGCTGCTGGCATGGGCGCAGGCACCGGCGGCCGACGGTGAAACCGGCGCGCCGCTGCTCGAAACCTTCACCGTGCGCGATTACGCCGCGCATGCGCAGAACTGGGCGATCGCACAGGATCCGCGCGGTCTCATCTATGTCGGCAACGGCGACGGCGTGCTGGAGTTCGATGGCCAGCAATGGCGGCTGATCCCGGTCGCGAACCGGACCATGGCGCGCTCGCTGGCGATCGATGGCGAGGGGCGCGTCTATGTCGGCGCGGTCGGCGAGATCGGCGTGTTGCAGGCCGATGCCAGCGGCGCGCTGCACTACGTCTCCTTGCTGGATCGTCTGCCGGAAGACGCGCGCGCCTTCGGTGATGTCTGGCGCAGCTTCGTACTTGACGATGGCGTGTACTTCTACAGCGACGAGCAGCTGATGCGGATCGGCGCCGACGGTGCCCGCGTGTGGCGCTCCGAGGGCGGCTTTTTCCTGGGCTTCGCCGCGGCAGGACGCATCTATGTCCACGATCTCGAGCAGGGCTTGCAGGTATTGCAGGACGATGCCCTGCAGCCGCTTGCCGGTGGCGAATCATTGGCCGGCGAGCGCGTCTATGCGGTGCTCCCCTGGAGTGAAGACGGCCAGCTGTTGATCGCCACCCGCAATCGCGGCCTACTGTTGCACGACGGTCAGGGCCTGCACCCCTGGCCCAGCGAAGCGGATGCGGACATCGCCCGCGACCTCGTCTACCACGCGATGCACTTGCCTGACGGTCGTCTGCTGATCGCCACCTTGCAAGGCGGCGTCTACTTGCTCGATCGCGAGGGGCGGCTGCTGCAGCGCATCGGTCGCGAACAGGGACTGCCCAGTGCCACCGTGCTGGCGGCTGCCAGCGACCACCAGGACGGGCTGTGGCTGGCCTTGGACAACGGCCTGGCGCGGGTCGAGGGCAGCGCGCGGATCAGCTACTTCGATGCCACCCAGGGGCTGGCCGGGCGCGTCATGGCCTTGCATCGGCACGACGGCGAGCTGTACGCGGCGACCGGCAGCGGACTGTTCCGCATGCAACGCGGCGCGCCGGCGCGCTTTGCCGCCATCGACGGCATCCGCTCGCAGACCTGGGACCTGCTCAGCGTCGGCGACGAATTGCTGGTTGCCAACAACGAGGGAGTGTTCGCGGTGCAGGGCGAGCGCGTCCGGCTGGTGCGTGCTTCGCCTGACCACAGCCTGTCGCTGCATGCGTCGCGCGCGCATCCCGGTCGCATCTATGTCGGGCTGAAGCAGGGATTGGCGGCGTTGCGCCGCGAAGCCGACGGCTGGCGCGACGAAGGCCAGCTGCCGGATCTGTCCGACGAGATCCACAGCATCCATGAACTGGCCGACGGCCGCCTGCTGCTCGGCACACAGTCCACCGGCGTGCTTCGCGTGCAGCTGCCCGCTGCCGGTGTGTTGTCGGATGCCCGCGCCACCATCGAGCGTTTCGGGGTCGAACAGGGCCTGCCCGATCTCAATGCCAATTACGTGCGGCCATTGGCACAGGAGCCGTTGATCACCACATCGAAGGGGCTTTACGGTTTCGATGCGGCACAGCAACGCTTGCAGCCAGAGCCGCGTTTCGCCGTGCTGTTCGCCTCGCCGCGCAGCATGGGCCGGCCGCTACTCGATGGCGACGGACGGGTGTGGCTGGCGACGCGCGACGAGGCCACCCGGCTCGACGAGAAAGGCGTCGCGATTCCGCAGCGCGATGGCAGTTATCTCTGGCAGGCCGGGCCGCTGGCGGCGCTGTCGGAGCGCAATCTTGCCGCGCTGCGCGTCGATCCCGATGGCGCCCTGTGGTTCGGTGGTGCCGACGGCCTGTATCGCATCCACGGCGAAGGCAACGCCCACCGTCGTGGCTTCCACGCGCTGATCCGTCGGGTGACGGATGCTGCGGGTCGAAGCGTCTACGCCGGCAACGGCCGCATCGATGCACCGGCGCTGGCCTATGCCGGTAATCGGCTGCGCTTCGAGTACGCCGCGGCCAGCTTCGACACGCGCGCCGGTAACCGCTTCCAGCTGCGCCTCGATGGCCAGGATCGCGACTGGTCGCCGTGGAGCGCCGAGCCCTACAAGGATTTTGCCAACCTCTGGGAGGGTCGCTACCGCCTGCAGCTGCGCGCGCGCAATGCCTATGGCGTGGTCAGCGTGCCGGAGCAGTTCGACTTCGTGGTGCTGCCGCCGTGGTACCGCACGCCCTGGGCCTGGTTGTTGTGGGCGACGTTGGCGGGCCTGGCGATTTGGCTGCTGCTGCGCTGGCGACTCGCCGCGCTGGCGCGCGAGCGCCTGCAGCTGCGCGAACTGGTCGAGCAGCGCACCGCCGAGTTGCAGCAGGCCTTGGCGATGACCCGTCGGCACGAAGCCGAGCTGATCGACAGCGAGCAGGCGCTGCGTCTGGCTCACGGCGCCGCGCAGCAGGCGCGGATCGAGGCCGAGACCGCCAATGCCGCCAAGAGCCGCTTCCTTGCCACCATGAGCCACGAGTTGCGCACCCCGCTCAACGCCATCATCGGTTTCACCCGTCTGGTGCGGAAGAAGTCGGTCGAGGTGCTTCCGGACAAGCAGCTCGACAACCTCGACAAGGTGCTCGACAGTGCCCAGCACCTGCTCAGCTTGATCAACGCGGTACTCGATTTGGCCAAGGTCGAATCGGGCCGGCTCGACGTGCACCTCGCGCCGCTCGATGCCGGCCGCTTGCTGCGCGGCTGCGCCGACACCATCGGGCCGCTGCTG
>DASUOA010000063.1:0-2806 GCA_036276895.1 Arenimonas sp.
GCGTGGAAGGTCAAGCTGCACCTGCATCTGATGCTGGATCTGTTCCTGCAGGCGCGCGAGCGCGCCGAAGCCGAGGCAATCCGCGTGTTCGGCGACAACCTCAAGGACCTGCTGCTGGCGGCGCCGGCCGGCGCGCGCGCGGTGATGGGGCTCGACCCCGGCCTGCGCACCGGCGTCAAGGTCGCCGTGGTCGATCGCACCGGCAAGCTGGTCGACACCGCCACCATCTATCCGCACCAGCCGTCCAACCGTTGGGACGAAGCGCTGGCGATGCTGGGCAAGCTCAGCCTCAAACACGGCGTCGAGTTGATCGCGATCGGCAATGGCACCGCCTCACGTGAGACCGACAAGCTCGCCGGCGAGTTGCTCAAGAAACTGCCGCAGCTCAAGGCGCAGAAGATCGTGGTCAGCGAGGCCGGCGCGTCGGTGTACTCGGCCTCCGAGCTGGCCGCGCGCGAGTTTCCAGATATAGACGTCAGCCTGCGCGGTGCGGTGTCGATTGCCCGGCGACTGCAGGACCCGCTGGCCGAGCTGGTCAAAATCGAGCCCAAGGCGATTGGTGTTGGCCAGTACCAGCACGACGTCGACCAGACGCGGCTGGCGCGCGCGCTCGATGCCAGGGTCGAAGACTGCGTCAACGCGGTCGGCGTGCACGTGAACACGGCGTCTGCCGCTCTGCTGGCGCGCGTGTCCGGCCTGTCGGGCAGCGTCGCCGAGAACATCGTGCGCTATCGCGACGAGCACGGCGCCTTCCGTCGCCGCCGCGACCTGCTAAAGGTGCCGCGCCTCGGCGACAAAACCTTCGAGCAGGCGGCCGGCTTTCTGCGCATTGCCGATGGCGATGATCCGCTCGATGCGTCGTCGGTGCATCCCGAGGCCTATCCAGTGGTCGAGAAGCTGCTCAAGGCCTTGGCCAAACCGGTGCATTCGGTCATCGGTGATGCCTCGAGCCTGCGCAGCCTGAAGCCCGAGCAGTTCGTCGACGAGCGCTTCGGCCTGCCGACCGTGCGCGACATCCTCAAAGAACTGGAAAAGCCCGGCCGCGACCCGCGCCCGGAATTCCGCGCCGCGCAGTTTGCCGACGGTATCGAGAAGGTCTCCGACCTGGTGCCGGGTATGGTGCTGGAAGGCACGGTCAGCAATGTCGCTGCCTTCGGTGCCTTCGTCGACATCGGCGTGCACCAGGACGGGCTGGTGCATGTCAGCGCGCTCAGCCACAAGTACGTGAAGGACCCGCGAGAAGTCGTGAAAGCCGGCGACATCGTCAAAGTGAAAGTGCTGGAAGTGGACGTGCAACGGCAGCGCATTGCGCTGACGCTGAGACTGGACGATCCGTTGCCGGAGGCGGGCGCATCGCCGAAAGCGCGCAGCGCGGCGCCCGGTGGTTCGCGGGATACGCGCGGCGCTAAGCCGATGCCTTCATCCCCGAAGCCGACTCCGATGGGCGGCGGTGCGCTGGCCGAGGCATTCGCCAAGGCGCGTCAGCGCTGAAGCAGGTTCTCTTACTTTCGAGTCGCCGATAACGTCGCGGGCGCGTGGGCGGTGAGTCCCGTGCAGGACTCTCTTTGCCAGGGGTGAGGCGCCAACCGGCGCCGAACGGGTGCGCCATGGATGGCGCACACAGGTCCCGCCGCCAGCGCAGGATTGCGCTGGCGAGAGGGGCAAAGCGAAGCCTACATGGACGTATTCACGGCGTGTCCTGCAACGGACTCACCGCCCGCGCGCCCGCCGCGCAACTACCACTGCCCGATCAACTTCTGCGCCACAAGGCTGCTGACTGCGACTGCGATCCAAGTCCCAAGCCCAAGCAGAATGGGACGCGCACCCGTTGCCGCCATCTTGCGCAGATCGGCCGACAGCCCGATCGCCGTCAACGCCATCACGATCAGGAACTGCGCCGCCAGCTGCAGCATCGGCAGCACCGCGACCGGCACGAGCTCGGCGCTGCGCAGCGCCGAGGTGGCGAGGAAACCGAGAATGAACCATGGAAAGATGCGGCGCAGGCTGAAGTCGCCGTGCTGCCGCTGCATCCAGGCTACCGCCAACGCCAGCAACAGGCAGATCGGGATGATCAGCGTGGCGCGGGTCAGCTTGACCACCGTGGCGTAGTCGCCGGCGGCCGGGCTGTAGGCGTAGGCAGCGGCAACAACCGACGAAGTGTCGTTGATCGCGGTGCCGGCCCACAGTCCAAAGCCGAGCTCGGACAAGCCCAGTGCATGACCCAGCGCCGGGAAGGTGAGCACCGCCACCAGGTTGAACAGAAAGATGGTCGAGATCGCGAACGCGGTGTCGTGCTGCTCGGGCTTGATGATCGGCGTCACCGCAGCGATCGCCGAGCCGCCGCAGATCGCGGTACCGACGCCAACCAGGATCTGCAGCTTGCCATGGATGCGCAGCAGCCAACCGAGCACCGCGGCGGTAGCCAACGCGGCAACGATCGAGACCAGCGTGACGGCAAAAGTTTCCCGCCCGGTCTGGGCCACCTGACCAAGGCTGAGCCCGAAACCCAGCAGGATGATCGCGACCTGCAACAGCTGCTTGCCGGCAAAGGCAACGCCAGGTAGATGCACGGGGCGGATGCCGACGAAATGGCGAAGTCCGATGCCGAGCACGATACCGAGCACGGCACCACCGAGCAGCGGCCAGAGCTTGCCGAGCGCGAAGGCCGGCAGGGCGATCAGCAGGACCAGCAACAGTCCAGGGCGGCGGGAAACGATGGCAGAGGACATCACGGAGTGGCGGGGCCGTCGGGCCGGGCATTATCCCGGTTGCCGGCGTCGGCGTCAGGCCTCGACTTCGACGCGGT
>DASUOA010000064.1:0-4951 GCA_036276895.1 Arenimonas sp.
CCTGCCAGGTACCAACGCGACTGGTCGCCGCCGGCTTCGTCGCCGGGGCCGCACCGGACGGTTGCGGTCTTGGCCGCAAGCCGCCGGTGATCCTGTTCCATGGCGAGAAGGACCTGTCGCTACCGTACAAGGACAGGCGCGGCACGCTCGCCATCCCTGCGCTCGGCCGCGCCTGGGCGGCGCTCGAAGGCTGCGAGCCACAGGAAACGCGCGAAGCCCTCGACGGACCGAAGCAACGCGAGGAAGGCGTGCAGCGACACCGCTGGTGGTGCGATGCCGATGCGCCGGTTGAACTCTACAGCTTCAAACGCGGCGGTCACGTCTGGCCCGGCCATCCTCGCAGCGCCGGCAGTCTATCGGTGGATGCAACGGCGCAGATGTGGGCCTTCTTTCAAGCACACATGCCATCGAGTCCTTGATGCAGTTGTCTCCGAGCAGCGACGCGCTCGAACTGCATCTCTTGACCCCACTGCCGCAGCATGACGGGCTGGGCCGGGCCGGTGTCGGGAGCAAACGTGAGTTCGGCGCCGACGATGTCACTCGTGAAGTGGTTGGGCGCGCGGGCCACGAATGGCATGGCTCGCGGCAGCTTCTCGTCGGTGCGTTCCTGATAGTGAGATCGGTCGATGACGGAGTGCGGAAGCGAACAGTGCGTGTCGGGGCGAGTGGTCATGCTTGTCGATCGCGCCTTCGGCGCCAGCCCGGGGCGTGGCCTCAGGGGCGAGGGTTGGAGTGAGGTTGCATGAAGGCTCTGCTGCTGAAGACCTGGGATCGTCTCCGATCCAGTTTCTGGTTCGTGCCAGCGGCCATGGCGAGCCTTGCCGTGGCGCTGGCACTGGCTGCCGTCGAGATCGACCGGACCATGGCCGACGACTGGCTGCAGCGCCTGGGATGGAGCTATTCCGGCGGCGCCGAGGGCGCCCGTCTGCTGCTTGGCACCGTGGCCGGATCGATGATCGCGATTGCCGGCACAGTGTTCTCGATGACGCTCGTGGCGATGTCGCTTGCCTCGTCCCAGCTGGGTCCTCGCCTGCTGCGCAACTTCATGCGCGACACCGCCAACCAAGTCGTGCTGGGCACCTTCGTGGCAACCTTCATCTACTGCCTGCTGGTGTTGCGCACCATCCGCCGCAGCGACGAGGAGGCCTTCGTGCCCCATCTGTCCATCAGCATCGGTTTGCTGCTGGCCATGGTCAGCCTCGGGGTGCTGATCTACTTCATCCACCACGTCACTCTCTCGATCCAGGCGAACGTGGTCGTGGCAAGGGTCGGCGAGGAACTCGAGGAGGGGATCGAGAAGCTGTTCCCAAGCCAACTGGGCCAGCCTCACCCCGACACCTCGAAAGCACCGGGTATGACCGAATTGCCAGCGGCATTCGAGCGCGAAGCTCGTCCCGCGGGTGCGCTCGAAGACGGCTACATCCAACTGATCGATGCCGACGCTTTGATGGCCCTGGCCCGTCGGGAAGACCTGCTGCTGCGGCTGGAGCGCCAGCCCGGGCACTACCTCGTCAAGGGTCAGACGATGGTCATGGTCTGGCCCGGGGAACGTGTGACCGAGGCGCTGGTAGCTGAGTTGAATGACGCCGTCGTGCTCGGCAATCAGCGCACGGCCACCCAGGATGTCGAGTTCTCGTTTCTCCAGTTGGTCGAGATTGCCGTGCGCGCGCTATCCCCGGGGATCAACGACCCTTTCACCGCCATCGCCTGCGTGGATCGGCTGGGATCGGCCCTGTGTCGCCTGGCCCGAAGCGATATGCCGACACCTTTCCGATACGACGATCACGGGCGGCTGCGACTGCTGGCGCCGGGGTTCACTTTTGCCGGGATCGTCGACACGGCCTTCAACCAGATCCGACAAAGCGCGCGATCGAACCCGGCCGTGGCCATCCGCCTACTCGATGCCATCGCTCAGATCGCCGGCCACGTGCGCAACCGGCAAGACACGGCCTGCCTCTGGCGCCACGCCGGCATGATCGTCAGAGGGGCGCAAGAAGCCGTGCCGGAGGCCGAAGACCGGCTCGCAGTCGAACGGCGCTACAACGCTGCTGCCCGGACGCTGCACGCGCTTCATCGCGCGCCCAGCGACGCGGCGGCTGATCCACCGTTCAGTGCCTGACGTGTGCACGGGCTGCTTTCGAAGTGTCAGCCGACGGCGGCCCTGCCCTCACGGCGATCGGGTCGACGGGTCCTGTGCCGGCAGCAGGTTCTCGCCCGCCTTCCACGTCTGTGCTTGGCGCGCCTGAGCCTCGAGCACCACGGCTTCGCTGTATAGGCCGGCCTCGGCCTGAGTGGATACGGCATCGGTGTCCTGCGCCGGCGCTGCGGCCGGGCGCTGACCCTGTGCAGCTTCACCCTGTGTAACGCCCGCAGCCTCCGTGCGGTCGATCAAGGTGACGGGCACACCCTGCGGGAAGATGACCTCGCGCGCGTCGTCGGGCATGGTGATGCCTTGCTCCTGGAAAGCCCGCTTGACGAGCCGCAGGACCGACGAGCGGACCTTCATCCAACTGTGCTCGCGGCCGTTCAACCAGAAGTAGACCCGCAGGTTGACGGTCGACGGCCCGAGGCTGTCGACCAGTACCGAGGGCTCCGGATCCTGCAGGACCGCCGGGTGATGGGTCAGCACCTGGCGCGCGATCTCTTGCGCGTCGGTGATCAGGGTCGCGTAGTCGATGCCGACGATGAAGTCCTCGCGCCGGTTGGCACTGCTGGTGAAGTTGCGCAGGTTGCTCTTGTAGACGGTGGCATTCGGGATCTGCACGAGGTTGCCGTCCAGTGTCATCAGGATCGTCGTGCGGACATTGAGCTGCTGAACGTAGCCCGTGACGCCGGCGATCTCCACCAGATCACCCGTCTCGAACGGGCGCTGCATGCTGAGAAAGATGCTGGCCAGGAAGTTTTCGGTGATGTCGCGAAATGCGATGCCGAGCGCCAAGCCGACCAGCCCGGTGCCACCGACTACGGTCAGCGCCAGCTGGGTCAGGCCGGAGATCCGCAGGACCACGTAGGTGCCTGCGAGCACGACCAGCACGCCTGCACCGCGCGCCAACACGCTGCGCAGCAGCTGGGCCTCGACGCGGGGGAGCAGGATCGCCGCCACCGCGCGCGTCGCGATGATTCCGGCGCCGACGGACAGCGCGAGGATGATCATCGCGAAGATGAGGAAGGGCAGTGAATGGACGAACTCACGCCACAGGGCGAGCAGCCCGGACCACGCCGGTCGCAAGTCCCACACGTCGGGCGGCGGCACCTCGATGCGGTTGGCTACCGCGACAACGGCCTGGGTGTTGCGCGCCAGGTCACCCGCCCACACCCGGAGTTCCTCGCTCTCAGTGTGGCCGCTGAGGAAGACGACGCCGGCATCGACCCGCACCTGGGCGCCGGTGAACCAGCCGGTGGCGTCGAGGACGCTCTGCAGGCGTCGACCGATCTCTTCATCGCGCGCGACGGGGGTGACGTCGACGACAGCGGGCGCTGCGGAGCGCTCTTCGATCCGGTCGCTGGCCGCACTGTTCACCCGGACCGGCGCCGCCGAGTCCTGTGACGCTTGGGCCACCACCGTAGAGGTCAGCACGCCGCACAAGACAACGCCCCTCACGGCCGTCACGAGGAGACGCCGGAATACCCCGCGCGCCGCGACCCCGAACGGGCCGCCTCGCCGGGCACCGACGGGTCCGGGCGTTCTGATCATGCCTCTCCTGGCGCGGACAAGTAGTGCGCTGCAGCAGCGCTGCTGTGTCAGCAGACCACGCGGCAGCGCAGCTGCCGAACCCACGTTAGGCAACGATGCCGCAGATGTCGGTGCGACAGCGCACATCGGGCGTTTCATCTTCCGCTTCGTCTGTCGTTTGCGACCGGGCCTGTACACCAACGCACTGAAGGAGTCGCGAGATGCAAGTAGCCTCACGCTTGGTATCGGTGTGCGATGACGATCGCACCGGCGCAGGCCTGTGATCTCGCCGGCAGGGAACTCGCCCAGACCGTCACTCGCGTCAGCGAGACACATCCTCGAAGGGAGCAGCGAAATGACCACGTACGTGAAGTTCGCGGCGATGATCGCCACGTCCACCGCGGTGATGTTCGGCCTGATGTATCTCCACACCTATGCATGGGACCATGTCTACTTCAGCGAGACGCGGGCCTACATGGCACTCGTCATGGGCGCGGCCATGGCCGTGGTCATGCTCGCGTTCATGCTGGCGATGTACACCGACCGAAAGATCAATACCGCCATCTTTGCCGGCGGCGCGATCGTCTTCGTCGGGGCACTCTGGCTGGTCCGTAGCCAAGACACGGTGAGCGAGGTCTCGTGGATGCGGGCGATGATTCCGCACCACTCGATTGCGATATTGACCAGCGAGCGAGCTCAAATCAGGGATCCGCGCGTACGCAAGCTGGCCGACGAGATCATCGAGGCACAGCGTCGGGAGATCGGCGAGATGAAGGCCCTGATCATCGAGCTCGAAAAGAAGTAGGTCGACTGCGGATGCAAGGAGTTCGACGACGGCGCGACGGCCCGGATGCGGCTGGCGAGAAGGTCTCGTTCACGTTGGTTCTCACAATCGACGACGTCGTCGTAGGTCCGGCTATCAACGGGCAGATCCAGGGTGCCTAGTTGCGCGGCCCGGAGGGCCGCTTCGGGACGGACCAAGCCTGTCGCCACTCACGATGCCTCCAACTCCGCCAGCCGTTCCCACTCTTCCTGACTCGGAAAGCCATCGGTGCGATAGCGCGGCGGATCCAGCGGCTCGGCTGTCAGGCGCGCGCCGCAGACCTGCTGCAGCTTGTCCCAGCGGACGAACAGCACATCGGGTTCGTCATCACGGTCGAGGTTGCGCGCCAAGGCCACCAGGTCACTTTGCGGCAGCAGGGTGAGCACACCATCGGACCAGGTGCTCCAGCTGCGCAGCGCGCCCGCGTCCTGGTCGCGGCGCAGCAGGCTGCAACT
>DASUOA010000065.1:0-7420 GCA_036276895.1 Arenimonas sp.
GCACCCGCCGAAAATCCGCTGGCCGACACTGACCAAGCCGCACCTTTTGGAAACTCCGACGATGCAAGTGATGCGTCCCGCACCGCCGTTGCCCTCGGTGTATTCAAGCAACGATGACGAGCTGGCCAGCGTTCCCGCAGCGCGGGCGTTGCCGTCACTGCCGCGCACTCTCCCGGTTTCGCCGCAGCCCGTAGCCGCGGTCGGGCTGGGGTCGCCGCTGCTGGCCAGCTATCGCGCGCAAGTGGCGCAACTGGCGATGACGCAGCAGGCGTTCTTTGAACAACAGGCTCAGCTGCACCAACGTTATCTGTCACTGCGGCAGACTTCCTTGCAGGTCCTGCTGCAGGCCGCCGCCAACGCGCCAATGAATTCGCCGCAAGTACGCCTGCCGAGCGCAGCTCCATTGCCGTCGTCAGTCGTGTCTGAAGTCGTCGCGCCTGCGCCGTCGGTGCCCGCGATAACCACCATCGAGCCGACTCGCGCCGCTGTCCCCGAATCGGCAGTCGCGCGGGACGCAAAGCCCGATACGCAGACAATCGCAAGTTTGCGCACACCCACTGGCCCCTGCTTCAGCCGCGCCCAACTCGAAGTCCATGCCGGCGGCCGCATCGCCGATATCTTCGGCGCTGCGTTCGACCATCAGGATGCTTATCATCGGCAGGTACGCATGCCGCTGCCGCCGCTGTTGTTGGCCGATCGGGTGGTTGGTCTCGACGCCGTCGCCGACAGCATGGGCAAGGGCACGATCTGGACCGAGACCGACGTGCGCTGGGACAGCTGGTATCTGCATGAAGGCTATTGCCCGGCCGGTGTCTTGATCGAGGCCGGACAAGCCGACCTGATGCTGATTTCCTGGCTCGGCGTGGATCGCTTCAATCGCGGCGAACGGGTCTATCGCTTGCTCGGCTGCGAGCTGACCTACCACGGTGACCTGCCGCGCGCCGGCGACACCGTGCAGTTCGAGATCACGCTGGATGGACATGCCGCGCAGGGCGATGTGCGGTTGATGTTTTTCCACTACGACTGCGTCAACGGCGGGCGTAAGCAGCTATCGGTGCGCAAAGGCCAGGCGGGATTCTTCACCGACGCCGAGTTGGCCAAGTCTGCCGGCTGCCTGTGGAGCCCTGAAACACAGGCGATCGTCGCCAATCCGCAGCTTGATCCGCCGGCGGTCGAACGCGTGCCGACGACTCTCTCGCGCGAGCAACTGCAAGCACTGGCGGCTGGCGATGCCTTCGGCTGTTTCGGCCCGGGCTTCGAATTCGCCCAGACGCATACCCGCACGCCGGGTCTGCAAGCTGGCCAGATGCTGTTGCTGGATCGCATCACCGAACTCGATTCCAACGGCGGTCCCTGGGGCCGCGGTTATCTGCGCGCGGAACTCGACATCGACAGCGGTCAATGGTTCTTCGATGGCCATTTCAAGAACGACCCCTGCATGCCCGGCACCTTGATGTTCGAGGGCTGCCTGCAGGCGCTGTCGGTGTATCTGATCGCCCAAGGCTACAGCCTGCAGCGCGATGGCTGGCGTTTCCAACCGGTGCCGGAACTTCCTTACCAGCTGCAATGCCGTGGCCAAGTAACGCCACGCTCGAAACTGCTGGTGACCGAAGTGTTCGTTGAAGAAATCATTGCCGGCCCGGTGCCGACGGTGTACGCGGATCTGCTGTGCAAGGTCGATGGCTTGAAAGCCTTTCACGCCCGACGAGTGGCGTTGCAGCTGGTGCCGGACTGGCCGTTGCGGGCGCTGCCGGAATTGATCGCTGAAGCCGACGCGGATACCCGGCCCTGCGCGATAGTCGATGGCTTCGCCTTCGATCAGAAGAGCCTGCTGGCCTGTGCGAATGGTCGGCCTTCCGATGCCTTTGGACCGATCTACACGCGCTTCGATGGCAGCCAGCGGGTGGCGCGCCTACCTAGCCCGCCGTATCTGTTCATGAGCCGCATCCGCGAGGTGCAGGGCCCGATTGGCGTCATGCAGGCCGGTGCCCGCGTGGTGGCCGAATACGACGTACCCGCCGATGTCTGGTACTTCGATCGCAACGGCAATCGCACGATGCCGTTCGCGGTATTGCTGGAAGCGGCCCTGCAACCCTGCGGCTGGCTGTCGAGTTACGTCGGTTCGGCCTTGACCGAAGCTGGCGAGCTGGGCTTCCGCAATCTCGATGGCGAAGGTCACCTGCTGGCCGAACTGTTCGACGACTGCGGCACCTTGACCACCGAGGTGACCTTGACGGACGTCTCTGCCACCGCGGGCATGATCATCGAAAGCTTCTCGGTGCGCTGCCGCCTGGGCGAGCGCGAGGTCTACCGGCTGGAGACAGTATTTGGCTTCTTTCCGCCGGCGGCGCTGGCCAACCAGGCCGGCTTGCGCACCGATGCCGCGCAGCGCGACGTGCTCGAACGCGCGAGTAATCTGCAGGTCGATCTGCGCCAAGCACCTGAATCGAATTCGACGGGCAGTCGCGCACGCCTCGCCGATGGCATGCTGCTGATGCTCGACCGTATCGATGGCCATTGGCCAGACGCCGGTCGCGCTGGACTGGGGCAGCTGCGCGCGGTCAAAGACATCGATTGCAACGAATGGTTCTTCAAGGCGCACTTCTTCCAGGACCCGGTGCAACCCGGCTCGCTGGGTCTCGAAGCGATGCTGCAGGCCCTGCAGTTCCACATGCTGCACACCGGCATGGATGCAGACATCGTCGAGCCCCGCTTTGAACCCATCGCCCTGCAGCGTCCGCACCGCTGGAAGTATCGCGGCCAGGTCTTGCCGAGGCACCGCACCGCGCACACCACGCTGGAGATCACCGAGGTCGGTCGTGACGAGCGCGGCGTCTACGCGCTGGCCGATGCCAGCCTGTGGGCCGATGGTCAACGCATCTACGAGATGATCGGACTGGGCATGCGCATCGTCAGCGGGCTGGATGCCTAGTTCCATGCCCGCCAGCACCGTTCTGGTCGAAGTAAGCCGGACCGCCGAGGTACTGGCGCGGCTGAACGACGGCGCGGTGGGCTGGCTCACCGAGTCGGAACAGGAGCGGCTCGCCGGCCTGCGAGTGGCGGCCAGGCGCGATCATTATCTCGCCGGCCATTGGCTGGTGCGGGAGTTGTTGAGCCAAGCCTTTGGCGCGACACCGAAGCACTGGCCGCTGCTGGAGCGTCGCAGCCAACCGCCGCAAGTACTGGGCGGTGATGGACGGCTACGGGTATCGATCAGTCATTCCGGCGACTGGATCGCCGCGGCGATTTCCGATGCCGCCATCGGTATCGACATCGAGCAGCGGCCGCGTCCGCTCGACGCAGCGATCGAGTCCTTGTTGCTCAACGCCGACGAGGCCCCGGGAAGCGTGGGTCAGGATGACCTGCTGCAACGCTGGGTGGCCAAGGAAGCGTGGATCAAATCGCGGGCCGGCAGTGCCCTGCCAACGCAGCTGAAACAGCTGCAGTTGCGTGCGGCCGCGCCGAAGCACGCCGACGTGCGCATCCACACCCACGACGCGCTGCACCTGGCCCTGGCCTGCGACAGCGGATGTGCGGTGGTCTGGCGCGGCAGCGTGGCGCTGCAGGCGGGCCTGGCCTGGTCGGTCAGCGCCGAGCCCGTTGCAACCACTTGACCGCCATGCGCCGCACGGAGTCGTCGACACCGGCAGCGTCGACCAGCTCGGCGATCACGCGCCAAGCCAGATCGTGCGACTCCTCACCCACGACGAATGCCTCGCTGTCACCGGCACGCACGACGAAACGCACGTCGTAATGGAAGTGCTCGGGATCACTCCCGCGGGCGGGGATGGCGTGGCGGTCGAGATCGAAGACCTCCGACTCGACGGCAAGTCCACACAAGCCGGACTCTTCTTCGGCCTCGCGAAGCGCCACGCGCGGCAGATCGCGATCGCCGTCGGCATGGCCGCCAAGCTGCAGCCAGCGATCGAGCTTGCGATGATGGGTCAGCAGCACGCGCTGGCCATCGGCGCTGACCAGCCAAGCCGAGCCGGTGAAGTGCCCCGGCGGGTGGTGGCGCTCGAAGGCATCCGCGGACGAAGCCAGGAAAGCCTCGAACAGCGCGAGCGTGCCGTCTTCCTCGGGATGGCGGCGGCGGTAGTCGGCCAACAGGCCGGCAAGGTCGTGGGTATCGGACATGGGGCGGCAGCATAGCCGATGGCCGCCGCGCCGCCGCCCGGGTACACTCCGGCGGTCCTACCGGGAGGGGAGCCCCGAAACAATGAGCCATACCGACACCGGCCTCGCCACGCGCGGGCCGACGCTGCTGCAAGCGCTGATTCCGCTGGTTTTCCTGTTCTTCGCGCTGGGGCTGTCGGTCTACCTCTACGGCAGTGACTCGTCCTACGGCGCCAACCAGATCGCGCTGCTGATGGCGGGCGGTGTGGCGGCGATCATCGGCCTACGCAATGGCCTGCGCTGGGAACAGATCCAGGACGCGATCGTCGACGGCGTGTCCAGTTCGACCCAGGCGATCTTCATCCTGCTCGCTGTCGGCTCGCTGATCGGCACCTGGATCCTCAGCGGCACCGTGCCGACCATGATCCACTACGGCCTTGCCCTGCTCAGCCCGTCGATTTTCTACGCTGCCGCCTGTTTCATCTGTGCCGTGGTGGCGCTGATCATTGGAAGTTCGTGGACGGTGGCCGGCACGCTCGGCGTCGCCCTGATCGGCGTGGCCCAAGGCTTGGGTGTCGACCCGGCGATCACCGCCGGTGCGGTGATCTCCGGCGCCTACTTCGGCGACAAGATGTCGCCGCTGTCCGACACCACCAACATGGCGCCAGCCGCCGCTGGCGGCGAGCTGTTCTCGCACGTGCGGCACATGGTGTGGACCACGGCGCCGTCGATCCTGCTGGCCTTGCTGCTGTTCGTGCTGGTCGGGCTGGGCGGCGAGCCGAGCAAGGGCGCCGCGGTCGGCTTTGACAACCTGCAACAGGAACTGGCCGGACAGTTCACGCTGGGCCTGCATCTGCTGATTCCGCTGCTGGTGGTGTTCACGTTGGCGATCAAGCGCTTCCCGGCGTTCCCCGCGATTTTGGTTGGCGCCCTGCTGGGCGCGGTGTTCGCGGTGATCTTCCAGCCAGAAGCGGTGCTGCGCCTCGCGAGCGACGAGCTGCCGCGGCCGCTGGGTCTGCTGTCGGGCGCCTGGACCGCGATGTTCTCCGGCTACAAGGGCGAGAGCGGCAACGAAGCACTGGACAGCCTGCTCAACCGTGGCGGCATGGCCAGCATGCTCAACACCATCTGGCTGGTGTTCTGCGCAATGAGCTTCGGTGCAGTGATGGAAAAGGTCGGCCTGCTCGAACGCCTGATGCGCAGCGTGCTGGCAATGGCGCGTTCGACCGGCTCGCTCATCGTCGCGACCCTGGTCACCGCCTTCGGCACCAATGTGCTGGCAGCCGACCAGTACCTGTCGATCGTCTTGCCGGGTCGCATCTATCGCTCCGAGTACGAGAAGCGCGGCCTCGCTCCGCAGAACCTGTCGCGCGCTTTGGAAGACGCCGGCACCATCACCTCGCCGCTGATCCCGTGGAATACCTGCGGCGCCTACATGGCAGCCACCTTGGGCGTGGCCACGCTCGACTACCTGCCCTACGCCTTCTTCAACCTGCTCAATCCGGTCATCGCCGGCGTGATGGCCTATGCCGGCTTCAAGATCCTGCACCTCAAGCCGCAGCCGCAAGTCGTGCACAAGCACCCGCACCACTGACCGCCCCAACCTCCGCTACGGAAGCACTAGACGATGCAACAGCAGACCTCGATCCACGGCATGTGGTCTTCGCGCCTGGCCTTCATTCTCGCTGCCAGCGGCTCGGCCGTCGGCCTCGGCAATATCTGGCGTTTCCCCTACCTGACTTCGGACAATGGCGGCGGCGCCTTCGTGCTGATCTACCTGGCCTGCATCGCACTGGTCGGTCTGCCGATCATGGCGGCGGAGATCCTGCTCGGTCGCCAGGGCCGGCTCAGCCCGATCAACACGCTGCGCAAGATCACCAGCGAGGGCGGCCACAGCCGCTTCTGGGTGGTGATCGGCTGGATCGGCCTCGCCTCGGCGGTGATGATCCTGAGCTTCTACAGCGTGATCGGCGGCTGGACGCTCAACTACGCCTTCGACTACCTGTTGCAGCTGCTCGGGATGGCTCCGGCGATCACCGACCCCGGCGCTACCTTCGGCGCCATGCTGGCGAGCCCGGGGTCGCTGGTGTTGTGGCACACCGTCTTCATGCTGCTGACCGTCGGCGTGGTCGCGCTCGGCGTCGAGAAAGGACTTGAACGCGCGGTCACCTGGCTGATGCCGCTGCTGTTCCTGATCCTGCTTGGCCTGCTCGGCTATGGCGTCAGCACCGGCAAGGTCGGGCAGGCCTTCGAGTTCCTGTTCGTGCCGGACTGGAGCGAGGTCAAGGGTTCGACCGTGCTCGCCGCGTTGGGCCAGGCCTTCTTCTCGCTCAGCCTCGGCATGTGCGGAATCATGACCTACGGCGCCTACCTGCCCCAGGGCATCTCGATCCCACGGGTCAGCATCACGGTGGCCCTGACCGATACCTCGGTGGCGTTGCTCGCGGGCCTTGCGATCTTCCCGGTGGTGTTCGCTTTCGGCATCGACCCCGCTGGCGGCGGCCCTGGCCTGATCTTCACCGCCCTGCCGCTGGCGTTCAACGACATGCCCTTCGGCATTGCCTATGCGGTGGCGTTTTTCGTGTTGCTGGCGGTGGCGGCGTGGACCTCGTCGATCTCGCTGCTGGAACCGCCGACCGCGTTCCTGGTGGAAAAGTGCAAGCTCACCCGCGGCAAGGCCGCCATGGTGTCAGCGGTGGCGATCTGGGCGCTGGGCCTGGTGACCGCACTGTCGTTCAACGTCTGGCAGCAGGTGCGGGTGATGGGTCGCGACCTGCAGGGCGCGATCGAGTACCTCGCCTCCGACCTGATGCTGCCAATCGGCGGTCTGCTGATCGCGGTGTTCACCGGCTGGTTCCTGAGCCGTGACACCAGCCGTGGCGAGCTCTCGCACTTGTCCGATGGCGCCTTTGCCGGCTGGTTGTGGCTGGTTCGCGTGGTCGCGCCGGCGCTGGTATTGCTGGTGCTTGCGCGCGCCTTCCTCTGACGGCCGCCATCTCGAACTACGACAACGGCGCGGTCACTCCGCGCCGTTGTCGTTTTCGCCGTCCGCTTCGACCAGACCGACGGCGTCGCCCAGCAGCCGCTGGGCGTCCTCGCTGCTGCTGGCTTCGACGCCACGCAGCTTGCGCTCGATGGCGCGCGTGCGGACATCGGCTTGGTCGATCACGTTGACCGCCTCGCCAAGCTTCTTGCGGGTCTTGTCCAGCACGCCGGCGAACTTGCCGAACTCGGTCTTGACGGCGCCCAACACCTGCCAGACTTCGCTGGATCGCTGCTCGATCGCCAGCGTGCGAAAGCCCAT
>DASUOA010000066.1:0-4452 GCA_036276895.1 Arenimonas sp.
TGTACTCGAACAAGGACGTGTTCCTGCGCGAGCTGGTGTCGAACGCCGCCGACGCCTGCGACAAGCTGCGCTTCGAAGCGCTGCAGGACGCCGGCCTGTACGGCGACCAGCCCGAGCTGCGCATCGACATCAGCTGGGACAAGGACGCGCGCACGCTGACGCTCACCGACACCGGCATCGGCATGAGCCGCGACGAGCTGATCGGCAATCTCGGCACCATTGCGCGTTCGGGCACCAAGAAGTTTCTCGAAGCGCTGTCGGAATCGCAGAAGGCCGATGCGCAGCTGATCGGCCAGTTCGGCGTCGGCTTCTATTCCGCCTTCGTGGTCGCCGACAAAGTGACGGTGGAAAGCCGCCGCGCCGGCGGTACCGAGGCCTGGCGCTGGACCTCGAGCGGCGAGGGCGAGTTCGAGCTCGACGCCAGCGCGCGCAGCGAACGCGGCACCGCCATCACCCTGCATCTCAAGGACGGCGAAGACGAATACTTCGACGGCTGGAAGCTGCGCGAGCTGGTGCGCCGCTATTCCGACCATATTGGCTTTCCGATCCGCATGCAGACCGAGAAGGACGGCAAGCCGGAAGGCGAGTTCGAAGCGATCAACCAGGCCTCGGCGCTGTGGACGCGGCCGAAGACCGAGCTCAGCGACGATGACTACCAGGCCTTCTACAAGCACATCAGCCACGACTTCAATGAAGCCCTGGCGTGGACGCACAACCGCGTCGAAGGCAACCAGAACTTCACCTCGCTGATTTACCTGCCGAGCAAGGCGCCGTTCGACTTCCAGTTCAACCGCGACGAACGCCGCGGGCTCAAGCTCTACGTCAAGCGCGTCTTCATCATGGACGCGGCCGAGCAGATGCTGCCGGCCTACCTGCGCTTCGTGCGCGGCGTGCTCGACTCCGATGATCTGCCCTTGAACGTCTCGCGCGAGCTGCTGCAGGGCAACCGCCAGCTCGACAAGCTCAAAGCCGCGCTCACCAAGCGTTCGCTGGATCTTCTGGAGAAGATCGCCCGCGAAGACAACGACAAATATCTTGGCTTCTGGCATGAGTTCGGCGGCGTGATCAAGGAAGGCTTGGCCGAAGACCACGGCAACCGCGAGCGCATCGCCAAGCTGCTGCGCGTCGCCTCGACGCAAAGCGAAAAGGCTGATGATCTGACGTCGCTCGACAGCTATGTCGAACGCATGAAGGCCGGCCAGACCGCCATCTACTACCTCACCGCCGATGGCTGGAACGCCGCCCGCCACAGCCCGCAACTCGAAGCCCTGCGCGCCCGCGGCATCGAAGTGCTGCTGCTGCACGAGCGCATCGACGAGTGGGCGATCGGTTACCTCACTGAGTACGCCGGCAAGCCGCTCAAGCACATCGGCAAGGGCGAGCTCGACCTCGACGCGCTCGACTCCAAGGAAGACAAGGACAAGCGCGAAGAAGCCGCCAAGGCCGCGCAGCCGCTGGTCGATGCGGTCAAGGCGCTGCTCGGCGACAAGGTCAAGGACGTGCGCGTATCCATGCGGCTCACCGATTCGCCGGCCTGCCTGGTGCAAGGCGAGTACGACATGTCGTTGCACCTGCAGCGCCTGCTCAAAGCCGCCGGTCAGGCGGCACCGGCGAGCACGCCGACGCTCGAGATCAATCCGCAGCACGCCTTGCTGCGCCGCTTCGAAGGCGAAAGCGATGCCGGCCGTCGCGAGGATCTGGCCCTGCTGCTGCTCGAGCAGGCGCAAGTCGCCGAAGGCGCGCCGCTGGAGGATCCGGCCGCGTTCGTGCAGCGGGTGAATCGACTGCTGGCGGGCTGAGCACCACCCCGCGACATCGGGCCTGCCGCAGTGCACACTGCGGCAGGCCCTTTCATTTCGAGCCGACAACCATGAAGCGGATCGCCCTGGTTTTCGCCGCCACGTTGATGACCTCGACTGCCGCCGCTTCGGAGCCGGCCGGCCTCGAACAACTCGCCTTCCTCGAAGGCTGCTGGCAGTCGGAGCGCGACGGCCGCTTCAGCGAGGAGTGCTGGACCGCGCCCCGTGGCCCGCTGCTGCTCGGCAGCAACCGCAGCGTCCGCGGCGAGCGCGCCGGTTTCGAGTTCATCCGCATCCAGCGCGAGGACGACGGCCGCATCGTGTACTGGGCCTCACCCGGTGGAAAGCCACCGGTGCCGTTCGCGCTACGCGAAGTGGCCGGGCACCGCATCGTGTTCGAGAACGCCAGGCACGACTACCCGCAGCGCATCGTCTATCAACGCGAGGGCGACTCGCTGAGCGCCGAAACGTCATTGCTCGATGGCAGCCAGCCGCAGCGCTGGGAATGGAAGCGCGCGGGCTGTCGCTGAGCCCTGTTCAGTCGAGGGCCGTTGCCTCCCCGGTGTCAGCCGCCTTGCCCGGAAACGTCAGCAGATAGAGCAGCACCAGGATGCCCGCCACTGGCGCCAGGCCGATCAGCTGCCACCAGGGGCTGAGGCCGGCGTCGCGTAGGCGCCGGGTGCAGGCGGCGATCCACGGCGGGAGTACCAGCAGCGACGCGAGTTGCAGCGGCAGTGGACCGAAGGCCTCGGCCAGCAGTTGCCCGAGTGCGAGGACCATCACCACCGCCAGCGCGAACCACCAGAATGCCGCGCGCGGCGTGCTGCCAGTGAACTCCAGCCCACGCAGCACGCCGTCGCGCATGGCCGCCAGCGCCGGCTGGCTGGGATGCGGCGCGCGCGCCAGCAGGCTGTCGGCCGGCACTTCGAACACCGCGGCCAGCGCGCGCAGAGATTCGGTCGAAACCTTGGCGCCGGCTTCCAGGCGCTGGATAGTGCGCAGGTTCAGGCCGCTGAGTTCAGCCAACTGCTCCTGCGACCACTGACGGGCAGCGCGCAGGTCGCGCAGGCGGGTGTTGTCGATATGCATGGCGCGTCCTCGGGAAGGGGGTCCGGTGCCGGCGATCATCCTGCCGCAACCCGGCATGGCGTGACGACAGGAACCCGACGCAGTCCCGACATCGGCGCGACAGTGCGCCATGACAAGGTCGGAGAGATGACGCTAGTTCACCTGCCGCGACCGCCGCGCTCGCTTCTCGACATACATCCGCGCATCGGCCTGCGCCAACAGCTCGTCGATGTGGTCGGCCGGATCGGCGGTGACGATGCCGATGCTGGACGACAGCGGATACAGCCGCGACGAGCCGCGGTTGAACTCGGCGAAGGCGCCATCGATGCGTTGGCGCAGCTGCACTTCGTCCATTTCGGTATCCACCACCAGGGCGCAGAACTCGTCGCCGCCCATGCGCGCCAACACGTCGGAGCTGCGGAAGGCCGCGCGCAGCACCCGGGCGACATCGACGATCAGCACGTCGCCGGCTTCGTGGCCCTGCTCGTCATTGATCCGCTTGAGCCCGTCGACATCGACGTAGGCGAGCAGGCAACGGCCTTCGCGCCGGCGCGCCGCCGCCAGCGCCGGCTCGGCCAGCAAGTAGAAGCCGCGGCGGTTGTGCAGCCCGGTCATTTCGTCCGTCACCGAAATCAGCTGGATCTCGGCGTTGGCCTGCTCCAGCGCCGCGGTGCGCTCGCGCACCCGCGCTTCCAGCTCGGACCAGACCTGCGCGTTGCGCATCGCCACCGAGGTCGAATCGGCCAGCGCCTGCAGCAGCGCCACCTCGGTGTCGGAGGCGTGGTGCGGATGCGCCCAGTAGTTGCCGATCGCACCGATCGGATCGAGCGTGCGGATCGGCACCATCACCAGGCTCTTCACGAAGGTCGGGCGATAGGCCTCGTGCGGGATGCGCGCATCGGCGTAGATGTCGGGGATCACCGCCGGCTGCCGGTTCAACATCGACCAGCCGCTGATGCAGGCTTCGAGCGGAAAGCGGCAGCCTTTCCACAACGGCGCGATCGCATCCTCGTCGGCGTAGTAGCACTGGCCGTTGTCGCGCAGCACGAAGGTGGCGCCGTCGCAGCCGGTCAGCTCGCGCGCTGCGTGGCGCACCACCGCCTGCACCTCCTCGAGCGAATGCGCCAGCGACAGCTCCTGCACCGCCTGCACCAGGCGCCCGATGGCGCGCACATAACCGCCGTCGGCCGAAACCGGCAACGGAAGGTGGAAACCCGCTTCCGTTTGCATGTCCATGAGGACTCCTGCCCCGCTGCAGGATCCGGCACGCGGCGATAAGCCGCGTGCCGTGGAGCCAGTATAGACCTGTGCCTGCCCGCAGCAACCGAGCGCGTTCAGTTTCAAACTGGCTGAAGCCGCGCCATTGCAGCGGTCCACCGTTGCGCAGGGAGGGCAGCTGCCTGCGATCTTCTGACTTCCGGCAGTACACCTGCGTAACGGCGGCACCTACAGTGCAGCCACGCTCCCTCGGGTATCCGCATGCACGCTGCAAACGCTTCCTCTCCGAAACCCTCCCGGCTCCGTTGGCTGGCTCGCCATCTGCTGCGCTTCACGCTGGTCTGCCTGCTGTTGCTGGGGCCGAACC
>DASUOA010000067.1:0-13982 GCA_036276895.1 Arenimonas sp.
CACCAGCTCGGCGCTGTTGATCGCCGACACCCCCAGCGCCGCCGGCCAGGCCAATTCGTTGTGCAGGGCCAGCGCCAGTTGCCCGATGAACACACCGGGCCAGACGCGAGATCCGAAGCGGATACCGGCAGCGAGTGCGAAGCCCTCGGCCGCGAACACCACCAAGGTGACGATGCCGTGCGCGACGGCGACCGAAAAACTGGCTTGTCCCGACAGGTAATACAGCACCGCCAGCGCGACGATGGCCGCGGCCAGCCGCCAGCCGGCCAAGGTTGGATATGCGGGTGACTGCGGTCGCCCCACGTTGCGCTCCCCCTGCCCGTCCGCCACGGGCGATGTGACACTGTGCCCCGGCCCGCGCCGCTGCGTCCATGGCCTCTTGTGACGATGGCGCCCGAGCGCACACGCTTCATGCCCCGGAACCTCCACTCGCGAACCGACCATGCCCCCTGCCCGCAAAGCCCTGCTGCAGATCCACTTCTGCGTCCTGCTGTGGGGCTTCACTGCCATCCTCGGCAAGCTGATCTCGCTGCCGGCGCTGCCGCTGGTGTGGTGGCGGATGCTGATCGTGGTCGCGGTGCTGGCGCTGCTGCCGTCGATCTGGCGGGCGCTGAGGGCGATGTCAGGCAGGCTGATCGCCGCCTACGCCGGAATCGGCGTGCTGGTGGCACTGCACTGGCTGACCTTCTATGGCGCGATCAAACTCGCCAACGCCTCGGTGGCGGCGACCTGCATGGCTTTCGCGCCGGTGTTCCTGTCGCTGGTCGAGCCCAAGCTGGCACACCGCCGCTTCGAGCCGCGCGAGTTGCTGCTCGGCCTCGCGGTACTGCCGGGCGTGGCACTGGTGGTGGGCGGCGTTCCGGAGGGCATGCGTGTCGGCGTTGCCGTCGGCGCGCTGTCGGCGCTGCTGGTGGCCTTTTTCGGCGCGCTCAACAAACGCCTGGTCGAGCATGGCGAGCCGCTGCCGGTGACCGCGATCGAGCTCGGCGCAGGCACGCTGGCGTTGACCCTGCTGGCGCCGCTGATGCCCTGGCTCTTCCCGTCACAGGCCGGCAGCCTGCTGACGCTGCCGGGTTGGCAGAATGCAGTGTTGTTGCTGATCCTGGCGCTGGCCTGCACCCTGCTGCCGTTCGCGCTGTCGCTGGTCGCGCTGCGGCACATGTCGGCGTTCACCGCGCAGCTCGCGATCAACCTCGAACCGGTGTACGCGATCGCGCTGGCGATCCTGCTGCTCGGCGAGCAGCGCGAGCTGACGCCGATGTTCTACCTCGGCGTCGCCATCGTGCTCGGCGCGGTGATCGTGCACCCGCTGCTGCAGCGGCCGCACGCGATCAGCCAGCCGGAGTTGCTCGGCACCGCGGAATCCAAGACGGTGGTCGACTGAGTCCGCGCTACAACCAGACCAAGGCCGCCAGCATCGTCAGCGTCACGCCGATCGTCAGCAGGAAGAAGTAGATGAAGCCGAGCACGCCGAACTTGAGCACGGTCATCACCCAGCCCTGGCGGTAGACGCGTTTCTGCGCCAGCAGCAGGTAGATCGGCATCCACACCAGCAACAACACCTCGAACATGCCGAACAGCCACCACCCGCTCCAGTCGCCGAGCAGGCTCAGTATGGACACCAGCAGCAGCGCGAGGCTGAGGAAGGCGTGGCTGTGCAGGGCTACGATCAGATGCTCCATGTACAGCCGCTGCTTGAACAGGTAGGCGAACTTGAGCAGCAGCGCGAAGATCGGCAGCAGCACGAAGAAGGTCACCGGCAGCGAACCGAGCACGCCTTCCTTGAGCAGGTCGGGGTCTTCCTGGATGCGCGCGATGTTCTTTTCGGCGCGGCCGATCTGGCGATTGACCCAGGCGTTGCCAGCGTCCGGCAGCCAGCCGATGACCAACGGGTTGGTTTCCGCGTCCCAGGGCTTGTCGCCACCGAAGCGGATCTGCGGCGCGGTCGGCTTGGGCGGCGGCAGCCCCGCCGTCTCGGCAGCCTGCAGCTCGGCGATGCGCTCCTTGGCCTGCTCCTGGATTGCGTTCTTGCCGGCCTCGATGCCGATGCGGGCGCCGATCGCGGCCGGCTCGTCCGGAATTTCCGCCAGGCTCTGGTCGAGCTTGGCCAGCAACGCATCGCGGCGGCGTTCGACCTCGGCCACCGTCATCGCCTCACTCACCGGTTGCGACGGGTCTTCGACCTTCACGCCGTTGCCGGTACCGACCTGTACCGGCCCATTGCCATCGCTCACATCGAAGGTGAACTGCGCGACAAAGAACGCGACCACAGTGATGAAGAAGAACAACCGGAACGGGCTGACATAACGGACCCGGCGTCCGGCGAGATAGTCGTTGCTGATATGCCCGGGCTTGAGCAGCAGCGGCACCAGGGTCCGCCACAGGCGGTTGTCGTACTCGAACACGGTATCGAGGAAGTCGCCGATCAGGCTGCCGAAATGCCGCACCGTGCCCTTGATCGGCTGACCGCAGGCATGGCAGTGCGGGCCGAGCAGTTCGGCGCCGCAGTTCTGGCAGTGCGTCGGCGAGCCGGGTGGCAGATCGGGAACAGCGGCGGCGGGTGCGGCGGTGTCGGTCATGGCGTCCTGGCCTGGGCGAACGGGAGTGCGGATGGCGTCACGATAGAGCAGTCGCGACGCGCGCGCAGCCGTCGATGGTCATGTCGCCGGTCGCTCAGGCTCCCAGCGCCGCCTGCGCATCGCCAGACGGCGAAAGCACCGCGGCGGCGGGCAACTGCGAGACGCGGCAGACGCGGTCGCGTCCGCTGGACTTGGCGGCGTAGAGCGCCGCGTCCACGCGCTGCAGCAAGGCGACGCCTTGCAGGTGGCGGCTATCGCCCACGCCGACACTGGCGCGCACGCTGAGGTCGACGTCGCGCCAACGCAGCGACGCGTCGGCCAGCCGCTGGCGCAGACGCTCGGCGACCCGGCTGGCCACTTCCTCGTTGATCTCGGGCAGCAACAGCGCGAATTCCTCGCCACCGAAGCGGGCCAGCACATCACAGGGTCGCAAGGCCGGCAGCAAGGTGTCGGCGACATGACGCAGCACCGCATCACCGGCCGCGTGCCCGTGGCGGTCGTTGATCTGCTTGAAGTGATCGAGGTCGATCAGCGCCAATGCGTGGCAACGGCCATCGCGGACATTGCGCTGCTGTTCGAGCTGCCAGCGCTGCTCGAAGGCGCGCCGGTTGGCGAGCCCGGTCAGGCTGTCCTGCCGCGCGTGGCGACGCATCACCTGCACCATCCGGGTCAGCACGCAGGCCATCAGGCTGGCGTTGACCATCAGCACCAGCAGCACGTAGGACCAGTGCTCGAAGGCGCCGTCGGCCTCGGCCACCACCTGCGCCGGTTCGCGACTGAGCAGCAGGCCGAGTAGTACCGGCAGCCCGCGCGCCAGCATCAGCAAGGTCGCCAACGCGAACGGCAGCATCACCGATAGCCCCAAGGCCGCGCTGAACTCGCGCGCCGCGGGGCGATAGATGTCCCAGGCCAAGGGCCCCAGCAGCGCGGCGAGCGCCAACGAATAGACGGCGGCGAACACCGGCGTCGATGCGGCACTCGGTGCGACGCTCAGGTCGAACGCCGCGGCCAGCAACCATACCGAAAGGTCGTAGCGCCGGCTCGACGGCAGCCGGAACAGTGCCTGCACCGAAGCGCGGACCAGCACGAAGGCGGCAAGGCCAAGCAGGTCGGCGAGTGGCCAATGCACCCAGCTCGCGCCCTGGTCGCGGCCGAGCACCGCGGCCACGCTGAGCGCCAGCATCAGGTTGCCGAGCGCCAGGCGCTGCGTGGCCTTCGGCGCGATCCGCCATGGCCAGGCCAGCAGCTGCCACCACAGCGCGGAAACGCCGGTCAGCAGGATGACCACCGCCAGCAACGTCGACGCGTCCGCCATTGGCGGCGTCTCCCCGGACCAGGAACGCCAGCATGGTCCAGCGCATCGACGGCCGCAACCGCCCGGCTCAAAGCGCGCACCCGCCGCAGGCGCGGCGAGCCGTTAATCGCCGATCAGTTCGAGCACTTCGGCGTTGGAGGTCGCGTAATCGGTGAGTCGGTTGCCGGTCACGTTGCGGTACCAGTCGCGGTAGTGGTCACCGGTGATCATCGGCTGCCGGACCGGCATCAGCCGGATGTAATCCACCTGCAGCCGCAGGTCTTCCGGCCCACCGGTGCTAGCTGTGTACCCATTGAACCCCACTTGCAGGGTGGGCGGCATCTGCTGCAGGTAGTAGCGGTCCAGCACCTGCCACGGCTGATCATCGCGGTAGCGGTAGAGGCTGATGAAGGCGAAGCCGGCGCGCACCAGGCGCAGTTCGATCCAGCCCGACTTGGCCGGATGCAGCCGCAGGTTGGACTTGCTGTTGAGCGTGTACTTGGTTTCCAGCACCACTTCGCCCGGCTGGTCGGCGATGCCGGTAGTGATGAACAACCAGTTCTAATGGCGGCCTGCGGCTTTCTGCTCGGCACTGATGCCCTGACGCACCATCAGCCCGGCCAGCGACCATTGCGACTGTGGAATCTCGCCGGCAACGCCGGTGACCTTGAGCCGGGTGCGCACATCGAAATCGCCGCGCACTTCGCGGAAGACGAAAGGCGCCACATCCTCGTTGAACCAGCCGCTTTTGCCGGGCTCCAACCACAGCGAGCCGTCCTTGACCGTCAGGCTCCGGGTCTGGACGGAAAACGCGTCCTGCGGATCCAGCCGCTCGAGCACCTGCCACTGCTCGAGGCTCTGTGCCGTGTCGAACGGGTCCTGCCATACGGGTTCCGCCGTTGCGGCGGCAGCAGCCAAGGCCAAGCCGAGAATGGTATTCAACGGGGCGACTCCTGAGGGTGGTCAGGCGAAGGAATGTACTCACCCGGCGCGGCGATGTCTGCGGCCAGAAGGAAGGTCCGCTGGCGCGCAGGACACTCCGCAAGACAGTCGCTGATCGCCGTCGCCAGGGCGCCCCACGCACATATTGCGGGCCCTGATTGTCTCTAGGATGATCCGCGCCAGTCCGTCCCCTCCCCTTAGCCGGCGTCCCCGCCCAATGACCCAGCCCTGGTGGCAACACGAAAGCCACACCGTTCTCGATGACGACATCCTGTTCGACGGACATTCACTGACCCAACTGGCGCGGCAGCACGGCACTCCACTGTATGTCTACAGTCGGGAAACCGTGCAGCGGCAATTGCGCAGGATGCAGGACGCACTCGCCGCCGTGCGCATGCCGCACCGCATCTACTATGCGATGAAATCCAACCGCCATCCCGGCGTCCTGCGTGCAGTACGTGATCTGGGCGATGTCGGAATCGACACCTGCTCGCCCCGTGAAGTGGAACTCGCACTGGTGGCCGGATTCGCGCCCGGGGAAATCTCCTTCAACGCCGGCATGCTGTCGACCGCCGAGTTGGCCTACCTCGCATCCAGCGGCGTGCATTGCACCCTCGATACCCTGTCCGGTTTGCGCCGCTATGCCGCGCTGGCTCCGGCGGGTACCGCGGTCGGGCTCCGCTTCAATCCGGGGGTGCGCGTTGGTTATGGCGACAACCCCAAGATGGCCTATGGCGACTCGAAGTTCGGCTTCGAGCCCGATGGGCTCGAGCAGATCCTGGAGACGGTACGCGCGCTGGGTTTGCGCGTGGATGCGGTGCACATGCACATCGGCTGGGGACTGACCCAGAACAGCGTGCCGCAGGTGGCCAAGGCGTTCACCCGACTCGCCGACATCGGCCGGCACATCGAAGGACTGGAATACATCAATGTCGGCGGTGGGTTGGGCGCGCGTTATGTCGAGGGCGATCAGCCCCTGGAACTGTCGTCATGGGCTAGCTTGATCGCCGAGATTCTTGGCCCGCTCGGTGCGACGATTTGTTGCGAACCCGGCACCTTTGTCTCGGCCTCGTCCGGCATGCTGGTGGTTGAGGCCAATACCATCGAGACGCGCCGCGGCGTCACCTGGCTCGGCGTCAATGCCGGCTTTGCGATCAACCCCAATCCCTCGATGTATGGCATCGCGTTGACTGCGCTGGCGCTGCAACAGCCGCGCGCGGAAGCGACGCATGCCTATACGATTGCCGGAAACATCAATGAGTCCGGCGATATCTGGGGGCGCGACATGATGCTGCCGGTGATCCAGGAGGGCGAACTGCTTGCCTTTTTTCCGGCCGGCGCCTACGGATCGAGCATGGGCAGTGATCATTGCCTGCGCGGAAAGGCGACCGAGGTGATGCTTGAGACGATCGCCGCTCCAATGTCCGCGACTCAGGACGGACCGAGCGCGCCAGCACGGGGCCAGTAGGCGCTCGCCGCCTCGGCGCGCACCCGGGCTCGCCGATGGCGAGCGCGGGCCTGCGCGATCAGCGCACCGTGTCGCGTCGCAGAAGATTGACGATCGCCAGCAGGATGGTCGCGCCGACCAACGATACGAACATCGCCGGCAAGCTGAAGTTGTCCTGGTTGATCGTGCCGACGCCGATCAGCGGCGAGATCAGCCAACCGCCGAGCATGGCGCCGACGATGCCGACCACGATGTTGAGGAATATGCCTTGCTGCTCGTTGGTTTTCATCACCATGCTGGCGATCCAACCGATGACGCCGCCGATGATAAGCCAGATAAGGAAGTTCATGAGTTGTTCTCCAAGGTGCTGCGTGCCGGCCCGAGCGGGATGCTCATGACGTCAGCTTCGATGTTTGCCCAAAGCGATCCGCTGCGTCAGTGCGGCCGCCCACATGGGCACGCTTTGACAACCGCCACACCCGTCTGCCGCTGAGTGGCCCAGCGCACCGACCCTGTCGGGGCGAGCAGTCACCGTCTATCGGCCGTCCGGGCATACGCCGACTCGCTGGCGAGCGCCCGTCATCGACCGGCGCCGCAGGACGGTCCGTCAACCCATCTCAGCAACGGAGCACGAACATGGCAAAGAAATCTCCCAATGAAGTAACCCTCGACGACCTGCTGTATCAGGCGCTCGAAACCGAACAAGGCGGCATCAAGGTTTACGAGACAGCGATCGCTTGCACGGTGAATAGTGACCTGCGCGAGGAGTGGCTGGACTATCTCAAGGAAACCCGTCGCCACCAGCAGATTCTGCTCGGCGTTCTCGAAGCCTTCGGTCTGGACCCGGACGCGCGCCCCGCCAGCCGCAACATTGTCCGCGCCATCGGCGAGGCACTGGTCATGTCAATGAAGAAAGCGCGGGCCACGCTCAGCCCCGAGCAGGCCGAGATTGTTGCCTGCGAGGCTGTCGTACTAGCCGAGACCAAGGATCACGCCAACTGGGAGCTGCTCGCCCACGTGGCCGAAAAGGGCTCGCATATCCATCTGGACGTGCTGAAGTCGGCGGTCGAAGAAGTAGAGGATGAAGAAGACCATCACCTCTATCACACCAAGGGTTGGTGCCGTGAGTTGTGGATCCGGGCGCTCGGCTTCCCGGCGGTGCTGCCGCCCCCGGAGGAGGTCAAGCACGTGGATACCGCGATCGGTGCTTCCCGCGCGGAGCAGTCGCGAGACAGCATGCTGTGAGCGCTTCTGTGGGCGGGTCCGATCGGACTCGCCCACCGTTGTCAGCCCGATCCTGCAAGCGCTCAGCGCCGCGGCGCGGACCGCAGCGACAGCGTGCTTGCCTCGCGCTCGGGATGACGGTGTTGGCCGAGTGCGGTGATGAACGCCGTCAGCGCGCGGTCGATCCTGGCGGCAGTGGCTTCGACGATGCCCGGATCGGCCCGGCCATTGGCCAATGTCGCCGTGATGCCGGCCATTTCGAGCAGCGCTTTCGCAGCGCCCACTACCAGGAAGGTCTTGCCGTGCCGGTACTGGTTGGACAGGAAGTCCATCACTTCCACGCGGGCGCCCAGATCCTTGACGCTGGCGCCATCGGGCAGCACCACGGCGTCAAACAGCACCGGTGGCGAATTCTCGAAGCTTCCGGTTGCTTCGATCGGCTCGCCACCGGTCGCTTTTACGGGGCCCAGGCGCGGTGCGATCAGATGCACCGTCGCGCCGGCGGCCAGCAACGCCGCTTGCACGACCGCCACCGACTTGCCATTGACGCCATCGGCCACCAGCACGGCGACGCGGCGCGTGCGCACGCCGCCATCGCCCGGCAAGGCCAGCAAGGACAGCGCGGCCGACCGGGTGACTTCAGGCACGGTCGGAGTCGCCAGCGCCTTCGGCATGGCCTTGGGCACCGGCATGCCCAGGCCCGCTGCCACGGTAGCCGCGAGTTCCGCGGAGACATTGACCAGTGATGACAGCATGCGCTCGCGGATCGCGGGCACGGTCAATTTGCTCAGCTCGAAGCGAAAGCCGCCTGCGATATGGGCTTGCTCTACCGCAGTTTGACTCTCGTAGAACAGCGTCGCCTGCGTGTAGTGATCGGCGAATTTTTCCGGTTTGCCACGCAACTTGTCGCCGTCGGCGGCTTGTGGAAACGACACGAAGCCGCTGCTGCCGGCCTGGAACGGGCAGCCGCCGCCGAGCGAATTGGGCTCGTAGGCGACCCGGCCGCGCGTGATGGTCTGGCGATGCAGGCCGTCGCGCTGGTTGTTGTGCACGGGCGCCAGTGGCGCGTTGATCGGGATCTCGTGGAAATTGGCGCCGCCCAGCCGGGTGATCTGCGTGTCCACATAGGAATGGATGCGTCCGGCCAGCAGCGGGTCGTTGCTGAAGTCGATGCCGGGAATCACGTGTGCGGTGCAGAACGCCACCTGCTCGGTTTCGGCGAAGAAATTGTCCGGATTGCGGTTGAGTACCATGCGCCCCACGGGCGTTACCGGCACCAGCTCTTCGGGGATCAGCTTGGTGGCATCGAGCACGTCGAAGCTGAAACGCTCGGCCTGCGCCTCGGTGAAGATCTGCAGCCCGAGCTCCCATTCTGGAAATTCGCCCGCCTCGATGGCTTCCCACAGATCGCGGCGATGGAAGTCCGAGTCGGCGCCGGAGATTTTTACCGCTTCGTCCCATACCAGCGAATGCGTGCCGAGCGTGGGCTTCCAGTGGAACTTGACGAAGTGTGATTCGCCGTCGGCGTTGAGCAGCCGGAAGGTGTGCACGCCAAAGCCCTGCATCATGCGCAGGCTGCGCGGAATGCCGCGATCCGACATCACCCACATCAGCGTATGGGTGGTCTCGGGCATCAACGAGGCGAAATCCCAGAAGGTGTCATGCGCCGACGCGGCTTGCGGCATGCCGTGGTGCGGCTCGGGCTTTACCGCATGCACGAGATCGGGGAACTTCATCGCGTCCTGGATGAAAAACACCGGAATGTTGTTGCCGACCAGATCCCAGTTGCCTTCGTCGGTATAGAACTTGACCGCGAAGCCGCGGATGTCGCGCGCGGTGTCGGTGGAGCCGCGTTCGCCGGCGACGGTCGAGAAGCGCACGAACACCGGCGTGATCTTTCCCGCGGTCTGGAACGGTGCCGCGCGCGTGTACTCCGTCATCGGCGCATAGGCCTCGAAGAAGCCGTGCGCCGCGGAGCCGCGCGCATGCACGATGCGCTCGGGAATCCGCTCGTGGTCGAAGTGCGTGATCTTCTCGCGCAGGATGAAATCTTCGAGCAGGGTCGGGCCGCGCAGCCCGGCCTTCAGCGAGTGCTGGTTGTCGCCGATGGCGACGCCCTGGTTGCTGGTCATCACCTGGCCGGACGGATCCGAGCGCGCGCCGTCGATTGCCGTCGACTTGCTCGACACCTGCACTTCCGTCACCGTGCTGGCGGTCGCGGCTCGGGAAGCACTGCTGACTTCGACGCCACGCGGCGGTGCGAGTGCGTTGTCACGCCCGAACTCCTGCGCCTTGGCGAGATTGAAAGGTATCGCTGAAGCCAGCGCGTGCACCGCGTCGCCTTGCTCGGCCAATGATGTCGGCTTGGACGCAGCCTTGCCGCGGGCTGCCTGTGTTGCGTCGCGCGTGCGCTTCATGATCGCTATCCTGGGTGACGTTGCGATGTTTGCTGCGGCGCGCGACGGCGTCTGTTCGTCGGCACACATCGCCCGCGCTGTGTTGCATTGCACGCGGACCAAGCGTCGCCGTCAGCCGCCGACCCGGCGGCTTTCCACGGCCCTGTGGCCGAGACGCGGCATGCGCTCCCGTGGGTGCGGTTCCGAACCGACGGCTGGCGACCGAGCCCGCACCCTGACGGGACCTATCGGCCGCTACCGGTTGGGGAGAGGGTCAGCGCCTCGCGGCACTCGCCACATCGTCCTGCGTTGCAAAGGTCAGCTTGCTCGAGTCGACGCGCTTCACGCCACGCACGTTCTGTGCGAACTCGATGGCGAGGGCATGTTCTGCCCCGCTGCCAAGGCGGCCGTCGAGGGTGACCACGCCGCCCTGCGTGGACACCGTGATATCCGAGCTGTCGACGTTGCTGGAGTACATGAAGGTTGACTTGACCTTGGCAGTGATCCAGCTGTCGGCAAGGGTCTTGGCCACTGTCGAAGCGCCCTTGTCCGATTCGGCGGCACCGTCGACGACCACCATTTGGTTGTCGACGCTGCGCACTCCGTGCGTATTCAGCGCGAGTCGGGTCAGCGACTGCTTGTCCTGCGTCGAAGCCGCCTCACCCTTGAGGGTGACCTTGCCATCCACGATGCTGACCTCGGAAGGTCCACGAGCATCCCGCTGGCTCCAGGACAACTTGGCGCGGATCGCGGCCGAGGTCGATGCATCGTCTACCTTCGACCCGTAGCGGTGGAACTCGGTGCCAGACATCGGCTGATAGTCGGCTTGCACGGCGATGTTGTTGTCGACCTCGTCGACGCCCTCCACGCCCAAGGCGATCTGCTCGGCGAGATCCTTGTTGACGTCGTCTTCGACGGTGCCTGTCAACGTCGCTGTGCCATCGGCTACGGTGACCTTCAGGTCGTTGGCGCGCAGGTAGGGGCTCAACGCATAGGTCGTCCAGATCTGGCTTTCCATGCGGGCATTGTTCACTGCCGACGTGCCTTCTGCTGCCAGTGCCGGCGCGCCGGCGAGAGAAACGGCGATGGCAAGCGCCAGGGCGAGGTTGCGATTTCGAATGGTCATGATTCGGTCCTTGTGTGCGGGCCAGTGGCAGTCCGCTGATGCTTCATAGGAACGCGGCGCGCATGCGCCGCGTTCGCGGATCCAGCCATGGTTCTTCAGCGCTTGTTTCCGGCAGGACGCGGCTTGTCACCCTTGGATCCCGACCCGTGCTTGTCGCCGCTGTTCGCAGCCTCCCTGTTCTTGCCCGCGACGATGGGATCGTTCCGCTGGGTGTCGCCATCGGGCTTGTGGGTTGGCTTGCCCGCGGGAGCGTCCTTTCCAGGAGCCGGCGCTTGATGCTGGGCTGATTTTCCAGTGGCTGTCGTGTCTACCGTGTCGTTACTGGTGCGAGTGTTCTGATTCATGGTGACCTCGGTTGTGATTCTGCGGGACGCGGGATGCGTTCCCTGGGAAATCGATGTGGCAGCTGGACTGTGACGGTCTGCGGGAGCGAGGTCTGTACGCTGAACCTCCCAGTCGGCGGACGTGCCGGATGGCCGTGGTGGAATGGCCGGCGGGTCTTACCGCGATCGCGCGGTGGCTGCGGGTTCACGCTTCCTCTGCATGACAGGCGGCTGGCCCGGTTGCGTTGTCGACAACGGCACGCCGCCGCTTCGACGCGCCTGCAAAGGACGTGTCAGACCACGCCGTTGCCACGCAACCACGCGTCGCGTACCGCGTTCCTGGCGTTGCCCCAGTGCAGTCTCGACGTGCCTTCGCTGCCGACCCAACGCAGTGACATCTCGGGCTCGGCTTCATCGAAGGACTTGCCCGGGTAACGGGAAACCGATTCCAGGCCGAAGCTGTAGGCGGGTCCATAGTCGTCGTAGCTCGAGCCGTGCTCGACATACGGGCGTTCGCTGAAGTGGTCGCGCCAGTAGGCATCTTCCCGCGCCGGGTCGATCGCTGCGGCCACGCCCTTGCCGGCAAGACCGGCGGCCGTACCGCCGGCCAGGGCGCCAACACCGGTGCCGATCGGATGGGCGCCGGGAGCGCCAGTGATCGGATCGCGGTTGGCGTTGTCTTCATGTGATTCGATGGGCTTGTTCATGGTCTTTCCTTCGTGAGGGTCGCGGGTGGATGTCCAGGGCAAGGAGCCCTGGGCGCGATTTGCGATGCTCTCGCTGCCGGTGGGTCGAGTCTGTTCGCCAGCCCACACGCACTGCACGGCGCGCCGATGTAGGTAAGCGAACAGACGCCGAAGGGTTCCGAGATCATTCTGCGCACAGGCAAACAGAAGCCGAAACGGAGGCGTCCATCGACGGTTCATCCCCCCTGTCTCCTCGATCGGCGACTGTCTACGGGGGTGGTATTGCCGGGCTTGCCGCGGCGCACGAGCTCGCGCGCCGCGGCTGGCAGGTCACCGTGGTCGAAGCAAACCGCGACGCCGGTGGATTCTTCCGTAGCGCGCGTCGACCCGCGGACCGCAACATGCCCTCGGAGTACTCGTGGCACGGGATGGGACCGTGGTACCACAACCTCTTCGACCTGCTGAAGCAGATCCCGTTCGATGAAACCGGCAGCCTGTATGAGCGCGCGCTGTCGCGGCCGATCGCGTTCGGCGTCGCACCCGACAGCGGTTCGGCGCAGTTCGATGGCGCCGGGTGGTTCCCCAATGTCCGCCGCATGTTCCGCATGACCCGAATCGATGGTCTGCGCTGGGCGTGGCTGATGCTCAAAGCCTGGACGGCCAACCGACGCAGCGAAGAAGCTTACGCGGCGCTCAATGCCGCCGAACAATGGCGGCGCGTGCTGACGCCGACGGCCGCCTCGACCTGGGCGGCCTGCTTCGGTCCGTGGATCGGCTCGGACTGGACCCGCGTGTCGCTGCACCAGGCGGGGTTGTTCTTTCGTCGCCAGTTGTTGACCCAGCCCGCGCACCGGCATGCGGCGGACGCCGAGGGGCCTTCGTGGGTGCAGGGCGCGCGCTCGGGCTGGTTGCTTTTCCGCGGGCCGAGCAGCGAGTTCTGGTTCGAGCGCTGGGTCGACTACCTGGTGTCGCTGGGCGTGCGGTTCCGGTTCGGAGAATCATTGCATCGACTGGAGTACGACGGGCAGCGCATCGTCTCCGCGGCGCTCGATTCGGGTGAGTGCCTGCACGCCGACCTGCACGTGCTGGCGGTCAATCCGTTTGCCGCTGCCGACATTCTCGACCGCACCCCGGCACTGGCACGACTGGAGCAATTGCGCAGCTTCAGGCCGCTGGTGCAGGACGGGCCGCATACGCAGGTGTCGTTCCGGGTCGCGTTCACCGAGCGAATCCGCTGGCCACGTCCGCGCTGCGCACTGGTGATTGCCGATTCCAATTTCGACCTGACGATGTTCGCCGTTGAACAGGTCTGGCCGCCGGAGGTGGATCTGGGCGACCAGGTCGTATCGCTTTGGACCGGGACGGCCTGTGTTTCTGGAACACCCGGATGCGTCTACGGCATACCACTCGATCGCTGTACCCGCGAGCAATTCATCGCCGAGGTGAAAGCCCAGTTGCTGCGCTGCCAGGCACTCGACCAGATGGTTCGCGAAGCCAACGACGGACGCAGCCTCGCGTCGTTCCCGATACACAGGATCGAGGTCTGGCACGAATGGCGCTTCGGGCCCGACGGCATCGTCGCGCGACAGCCCAAGTGGGTGAACAGCACCACCACCCAGCCATGGCAGCCAACCCAGCGCACACCGGTTGGCAACCTGGTACTCGCCGGCGCCCACACCCGCACCGGAGCGGACCTCTGGAGCATCGAAGCCGCGGTGGAAAGCGGACGACTTGCCGCGCAGGTTGTCGAAGCCGAGGTCACGGTGCTGCCGCAACACCGCCCCTTGCCACTACGCTGGCTCGGCGCGCTCGACGACGTGCTCTACCGCATCGGCGCTCCGCACGTCATGCACGTACTGCTCGCCGTGGTAGTGATCGGCGGCGTGCTGGGCACGGTCGCACTCGCAAGCTAGGTTGACGCGCCGCGCATGGCCTGGCCGGAAAGCCAGGGTCGGAGTTCGCCGC
>DASUOA010000068.1:0-9322 GCA_036276895.1 Arenimonas sp.
GGTCAGCAGCACCTCGTAGATCACGGTCGGCGCGGTGGTGATGAGGTTGAGGTCGTACTCGCGCTCCAGGCGCTCCTGCACGATCTCCATGTGCAGCATGCCGAGGAAGCCACAGCGGAAACCGAAGCCCATCGCCTCCGAGCTTTCCGGCTCGAAACGCAGTGCGGCGTCGTTGAGCTTGAGCTTTTCCAGCGCCTCGCGCAGCGCCGGGTAGTCCTCGGCATCGACCGGGAACAGGCCGGCGAACACCCGCGGCTGCATCTCCTGGAAGCCGGGCAGCGGGCCCGGGGCCGGGTCGCCCGCCAACGTCAGCGTGTCGCCGACGGGAGCGCCATGCACGTCCTTGATGCTGGCGGTGATCCAACCCACCTCGCCGGCTCCGAGCTTGGTCAGTACCTTGCGCTTGGGCGTGAACACGCCGACCGAATCGACCTGATGAGTGCGGCCGGTGGACATCACCAGCATCTTGTCGCCGGGCTTGAGTTCACCTTGCATCACGCGCACCAGCGACACCACGCCGAGGTAGTTGTCGAACCAGGAGTCGATGATCAGCGCCTGCAGCTTGTCAGTGTCGCGGGCTTTGGGCGGCGGGATGCGCTGCACGATCGCCTCGAGCACCGCATCGACATTGAGGCCGGTCTTGGCGCTGATGGCGACGGCGTCCTCGGCATCGATGCCGATCACCGCCTCGATTTCCTTCTTGACTCGCTCGGTGTCGGCGGTCGGCAGGTCGATCTTGTTGAGGACCGGCACTACTTCCAGGCCCTGTTCGACGGCCGTGTAGCAGTTAGCCACCGACTGCGCCTCGACGCCCTGGGCGGCATCGACCACCAGCAGCGCGCCCTCGCAGGCAGCCAGCGAGCGACTGACCTCGTAGCTGAAGTCGACATGGCCCGGGGTATCGATGAAATTGAGCTGGTACGTCTTGCCGTCCTTGGCGGTGTACGGCAGAGACACCGACTGTGCCTTGATGGTGATGCCGCGCTCGCGCTCGATGGGATTCGAGTCGAGCACCTGCGCCTCCATCTCGCGCGCCTGCAGGCCGCCGCAGAGCTGGATGATGCGGTCGGCCAAGGTCGACTTGCCGTGGTCGACGTGGGCGATGATCGAGAAATTGCGGATGAGCTGCATGCGAGCGAAGGGCCGGGACGTGGGGAAAACGGGCGATTATCGCATACCCGCCACGCCCCGGCCGCAGCGCATCAGCGCGCCGTGATGGCAACGAAGCGTGCGCCCTGGGCGTTGCGCACCAGCAGGCGCACACTGTCGCCGCTGGACACCCCCCCCAACGCCGCGTCGAAATCGGCCACCGAGCCCACTTCGCGACTGCCGACCATCAGGATCACGTCGCCTGGGGCGATGCCCGCGCGTCGGGCCGCCGCACCCTCGACACCGACCACACGCACACCCTCGCCTTCCTGAAGCCCGAGCTGGCTGCGCGCCGCCGCCGGCAGCTCATCGACCGCCAAACCCAGCACGTTGCTGCCCGCAGCCTCGCGGGGCGCCGCGACGCCGCCCAGCAGGCTGCTCTCGGACAAGGTGTCGAGAACCACCGCGAGCTCGCGTGGCTTGCCGTCGCGCAGCAGTTTGACCGTCGCGCGAGTGCCCGGCGTCGTAGCGCCGACCAGCGGCGGCAGGTCGGAGGAGCGATGGATCTCCTGGCCGTCGAAGGCGGTGATGACATCGCCCAGCTTGATACCGGCTTTCTCGGCGGCGCTGCCCGGGGTGACGCTGGTGACCGCGGCCCCCATCGGCCGCTCCATGCCGTAGCTACGCGCCAGCTCACGATCGACATCCTGGATCTGCACACCGAGCTGGCCGCGCTTGACCGTACCACCGGTCTTGAGCTGCTCGGCGGCATTCATCGCCACTTCGATCGGGATGGCAAAGCTCACGCCCATGAAGCCGCCGGTGTTGGAGAAGATCTGCGAATTGATGCCGACCACCTCGCCGCGGGTATCGAGCAGCGGCCCGCCGGAATTACCACGATTGATGGCGACGTCGGTCTGGATGAAGGGCACGTACTGCTGAGTACGATCGGCACTGCGACGGCCGACGCCGCTGACGATGCCGGCGGTGACCGAGTGCTCGAAGCCGAACGGCGAGCCGATCGCCATCACCCACTGGCCCGGCTTGAGGTTGCGCGAATCGCCGATCCGGAGCATTGGCAGCCCCTTGGCATCGAGCTTGAGCAACGCGACATCGGACAGCGCGTCGCTGCCGACCACCTTCGCTACCAGCTCGCGACGATCCGACAGGCGCACCACGACTTCGTCGGCGCCGTCGATCACGTGATGATTGGTCAGCACGTAGCCATCGGCGGAAATGATGAAGCCAGAGCCGGAAGAGCGCCCGAAGCGCGGACCCGGTTGCTGCGGCACGCCCGGAAAGCCTGGACCGAAGAAGCGCCGAAAGATTTCGGGGATTTCCTGCTCCGGCGCCTGGTCGGCGCGGCCACCGTCGTCGTCGCGCCCACCGCTGGTCGCTTCGATGTAAACCACGGCCGGCCCAGCGCGCTCGACCAGTGGCGTGAAGTCGGGAAGATTGACCACCACCGGTGACGCCGACGTCGCGGCTTCAGTCGCGGCGGAGTTGGCGGCGGCCAGTGTGGCGGACGGCTGTGCCTGGCAAGCGGTCAGTGGCAGCGCCAGGGCGACAACGAGCAGGGCCAGGTGATGCGTGAGTCGAGTCATGCAGGTTCACTCTTGCGGGTGTGGGACATCGGCTTGGCGTGCGCAACGGCATCGAGCGGATGCAGGCTGGCCGCCATGACGTGGCGCTTGGAAAAGAATGCTGCGAGAAAAGTTCCCGCCAAACCACCACTCAATGTCGCAGCATCGCGCCAGCTATCGGCCAACAACCAGCCAGCGAGGCCGGCGGCGAGCGCAGCGCCACCAAGCAAACCCAGCAACGCCAGACCGTAGCCGCGCCAAGCCGCCCGTGCCAGCGCGTCCTCTTCGATGCGCAGTGCGACGCGTTGGCCCGCGCACAAGTCGGGATGCAAGGGCACCGACACCGACAGCCGCCCATCGTCGCTGCCGACGAACAAACGGCAACGCCCGCCACAGCCACTTTCGCAGCCACTGCAGGCCGCGGACTCGGGGCGCAGCAGCCAGCGGCCATCGGATTCGCCGACCACTTCGGCGATGCGTTCGATCATCGCGACGGACGCGGCTCGACGCGTTCGGGCTCCGGCACGTCCTGGGCGTGCCGGGCCTGCATAGCCGACGACCCGGCCGGGCCTTGACCCAACAAGGGCGAGCGCGGCCAAGGCTTGGGCTGCGTGCTCACCGCCAAGGGCAGGTCACTGAAATCACTGACGGGGCTGATCGCAGAACGCTCGCCGGATCCGGCCATCAACGCCTCGATGCTGGGCAGCCCTTCCACCGGCGCCGATGACGCTGTCGGACCGGCGACGGCCATCGCCGCGTCCCGGGCGGATTGCTCCGAACCCATCCGCGGCACCAGGGCAATCGCCAGCGCCAATGCGGCCGCCAGGCCCCAGCCGGCATAGTGGCGCGCCGTGGTGCGTGGCGCGACCGCTCCGTCGGCGATCGCCGCTGCAATGCGTTCGGACAACGCCAGATCGACCCGCGCCGGTTGCCGGCGCAGACAGGTCGACGCCAGCTGCCAACGCTCCCAGCGCTCGCGCAGGGCCGGATCGTGCTGCATCCGTCGCTGCAGGAAGCGCGCCTCGTCGGCAGGCAGTTCGCCGTCCATGAAGGCGCTGAGCAGTTCGTCGAAATCGGGCTGCGGGGGTGCGTGCGTATTCATGCCGTAGGCTACCTCGCCGTTCGCATGCGGGAAAAAATCATGGCCGCACCCGCTCGCTGCCGAGCAGCGGCCGCAGGCGCACGTCGATGGCCTCGCGCGCACGGAAGATGCGCGAGCGCACCGTGCCGATCGGGCAACCCATCTGCTGCGCGATCTCCTCGTAACTCAAGCCCTCGACTTCGCGCAGGGTGATGGCCTGGCGCAATTCCTCGGGCAATGCCTCGACCGTGGCCGCCACCGTCTGCTCGATCTCCTGGCGCAGCAGCTCGTGCTCCGGCGTGTCGCTGTCCTGCATGCGGCCGTTGCCAGCGTACTGCTCGGCCTCGATGGCATCGACATCGGTTCCCGGCGGGCGGCGCTTCAAGGCAACGAGATGGTTCTTGGCGGTATTCACGGCGATTCGATAAAGCCAGGTGTAGAACTGCGCGTCGCCGCGGAAGCCGGCCAGCGCGCGGTAGGCGCGGATGAAGCTATCCTGGACCACGTCCTGGCACTCGCCGTGGTCGGCGATGTAGCGCGAAACGACGGCGGCGATCCGGTGCTGGTACTTGCGCACCAGCAGGTCGAAAGCCGAGTTGTCGCCTTGTTGGACACGCTTGACGAGGCTCAGGTCCAGTTCGTTCTCGCCCATCCGGGCCGCGCTCCTTGCGGCCGTCCGGGGCCGTCTCCTAGACATGCATCACAGCGGAAAGTTCAACGCGTATGCTCGGGACGTTGACCGTGCCCGTGCCCTGCCGGGATCATACGGCCTTCTGACCCTACTGCAGCGTATGGAGAGCCTCATGTTCGATGGACTGCGCCACACCCACTGGCGGCCCGAACGCCGTGATGACGGCATCCTGGTGCTGACCCTCGATCGCGCCGACCAGGGTGTCAATGCGCTGTCGCGCGCTGTGCTCGATGAACTGGACAGCCTGCTCGAGCGTATCGCTATCGAACCACCGAAGGGCCTGGTCATCCGCTCCGGCAAGAGCGCGGGCTTCGTGCCCGGCGCTGACATCAAGGAGTTCCAGGATTTCGATGTGCAGGGCACCGTCGATGTCGCCATCGCGCGCGGCCAACGCGTGTTCCAGCACCTCGCCAGCCTGCCCTGCCGCACTGTCGCTGCCATCCACGGCCATTGCATGGGTGGCGGCACCGAGCTGGCGCTGGCCTGCCGGTTTCGCGTTGCCAGCAATGAGGAGAGCACCCGCATCGGCCTGCCCGAAGTCAAGCTCGGTATCTATCCGGGCTGGGGCGGCAGCGTGCGCGCGCCGCGATTGATCGGTGCACCAGCGGCGATGGACCTGATGCTGACCGGGCGCAGCCTGTCGGCCTCCGCGGCCAAGGCGATGGGACTGGTCGACAAGGTGGTCGAGCCGGCAATGTTGCTTGATGCCGCGGTGAAGCTGGCACAACGCGGTGCCGAACGGCCCTTCAAGCAGCGCGCGCTTGCGTGGGCCACGAATACCTGGCCGGCGCGGCAGCTGCTGGCACCACAGATGCTCAAGCAGGTTGCACGCAAAGCCCGCAAGGACCACTACCCGGCCCCGTTCGCGCTGATCGAAACCTGGCGCCGCAGCGGCGGCCAGCCGGTATCCGCGGCGCTACGCGCGGAAGCGAGATCAGTGGTGAAGCTGGCGCAGACACCGACCGCGCGCAACCTGATCCGCGTGTTCTTCCTCATGGATCGCCTCAAGGGGCTCGGAGGCAAAGAGCACGGCATCGAGAAGGTGCATGTGATCGGCGCCGGCGTGATGGGTGGCGACATCGCCGCCTGGTGCGCGCTGCGCGGCTTCACCGTCACCTTGCAGGACCGTGAGCTGCAGTACATCCAGCCGGCGCTGGATCGCGCCGCCAAGCTGTTCGAGAAGAAGGTCAAGAACGCCGATAAGCGCGCCGCCACGCATGCTCGACTGACGGCAGACGTCGAAGGCAAGGGCGTCGCCGATGCGGACTTGGTCATCGAGGCGATCTTCGAGAACCTCGAAGCCAAACAGGCGCTGTTCGCCAAAGTGGAAGAATCCCTCAAGCCCGGCGCCCTACTGGTCTCCAATACCTCGTCGATCGCGCTGGAGCTGCTGCGTGAGGGTCGCAAGGACCCCTCGCGTTTCGCCGGCCTGCACTACTTCAACCCGGTGGCGCTGATGCCGCTGGTCGAGATCGTCCGCCACGACGGCATGGACAGCGAAACCGAGCGTCGCCTCGCCGCGTTCTGTCGCGCCATCGACAAGCTGCCGGTGCCGGTGGCCGGCACCCCCGGCTTCCTGGTCAACCGCATCCTCGCGCCCTACATGCAGGAAGCGATCGTCTGCTTCAGCGAAGGCATCCCGGGCCCGGTGATCGACAAGACGGCGCTGAAGTTCGGCATGCCGATGGGGCCGATCGAACTGGTCGACACCGTCGGCCTCGATGTCGCGGCCAGCGTCGGCAGGATCATGGCCGATTTCCATGGCCAGGCGTTGCCTGATGCATTCAAGGTCGAACCGGGCAAGCGCGGCAAGAAAGACGGCCAAGGGCTGTACACCTGGGAGAACGGCAAAGCGATCAAGCCCGAAGTGCCTGCCGACTACAAAGCGCCGGAGGATCTCGAAGACCGCCTTGTGCTCGCACTGCTCAACGAAGCGGTGAGCTGCCTGCACGACGGTGTAGTGGCCGACGCCGACCTGCTCGATGCCGGCGTGATTTTCGGCACCGGCTTCGCGCCCTTCCGCGGCGGCCCGATCCAGCACATCAAGGCGGTCGGTTCCAGCAAGCTCAAGGCGCGCCTGGAACAGCTGGCCAGCCGATACGGCGAGCGATTCAATCCACGCCCAGGCTGGGATGCGTTGTAGACATCGCCAACTCGACGAAGAAAGCTGGAGTTCGAGTGTCGGGGCTTCCGTTCATCCCGCGCCACGCGATTCGCTTCGAATGTCGCGTGGGTGCACCGGACACGCAGGCAAGTAAGGCTAGGATTTGGCCTTCGGGGTCACGATCAGCCACTCGCCGATTGCGCGCCGTCCTTCGGAAGTGACGAGCGCCCGATCATTATCGGACAGCGCTTCGATGTCTTCGATGCCGGACCAGGGAGGCGGCACCGAACGGATCACTTCGTAGTCGACGTCGGGCGGCAGGCGACCGAGGATCTCTGCCCTGCGATTCGGTTCGCCGGAATGAATGCGATCATGCAGCTCGACGATGAGGGTTGCAGGCGCAAGAAATTCCAGCAGGCGCTCAGTCAGCACATCAAACTCTCCACCTTCGATGTCGCACAACACCAATGCGTTGGCCGGATCAAAACCGATTGCCGGCAGGTCATTGATAATCCCCTCGTCCGCCACTCCCTTGATGACTACGCTATCCGCGACACCATTGCGCTCGGCATTGCGCTGGATGGCTTCCCGACCTTGCTTCGTCATTTCGTAGCAGATTGACCTGCTGGCCAAGTTGGCCTTCAGCAGTCCGAGCGAAAAATAGCCATCGGCGGCACCCAGGTTCAGTACATCCTGGAACGGGCCCAGTGCGCGGATTCTCTCGATGACTGCCCATTCGTACAGGCCGAACAACTTCGCAGCCAGCGGCCCCTTGGAAACGTTCGAGTGTCCGTCCAGCGCCAATCCGACAAATGGCCCGCGCTGCACCACCCCGCCGTGCTTCTGGAAAATTCTCCACGAAACACGCTTTCTGCGAAGTTTGACGAAGGCTTTTTCTACGGCTTCAACAAGAGTGCCCATGGGAACTGATTTCTGTCGTCGTTGTGGAATGGAACCGCACACGTGGCTGCCCCCAGGCAGTGACTTGCCCCACCTGGCTGGCGAGTCTATATCAGCTCAACCGGGCAGGCTTGAGCATCGGCAACCGCGAAAGGCCGCAGACAACGCAGTAGCGTGCGCGCCGGTGCCGTCGTCGAATCAACCGCGGCAACCTTGCAGCCGGAGCCGCTGACCGGGCTTGATCATGTACGGCGCGCGCAGGTTGTTGGCACGCGCGAGGTGGTTGGCGCCACGGCACTTGTGCCGCCGCGCGATGCTGCTCAAGGTGTCGCCGGAGCGCACTTTGTAGCTGCCTGCGGAGGCGACGTTGGCGGCCACCACCGGCTTGCGCGCCTGCACCAGGTTCAAGGCCAGCTCCGCGCGCGTACCCTGCAGGCAGTGCTGGCGATACATTGGTGGCACTTCGACCGGCACCCGCAGCTCGCTGCCAGACTCCAGCGTCACGTGCGGCTCATGGCGTGGATTGAGATTGCGCAGGGCCCGAAAGTAACCGTCGCGCTCGCCACCGAGACAGATCGCCAGCTGGTAAAGCGAGGCCGGTGACTCAATCGTCAGCACCGTCGCTGCAGCCTGCACCTCTGGAAATTGCAGCCCATAGTCCTCGGGATGCAGGACCAGCAAGGCCGCCGCCAGCACGTAGGGCACGTAGTCCCGCGTTTCCGGCGGCAATTGTCCGAACACCTTGGGATCCCAGAAGTCGCGGCCACCGGAACTGCGATGCAAGCGCAGCGCCCTGCCTTCACCGCCGTTGTAGGCGGCGATGGCGAATTCAAGGCTGTTATTGAGTTCAGCAAAACGCTCGTTGAAGTAGAGCGTGCTGGCGCGCGCAGCCAGTTGCGGGTCATAGCGCGTATCAAAGCCGCTCTGCCAGCCCAGCCCAAAGCGCTGGCCAGTCGCCGGCATGAACTGCAGCGGCCCGGCGGCGCCGGCGCGCGACTGCGCGTGCACGCGGCCGTTCGATTCCTTGGCGAGGATGCCGAACAGCAACGCCTCGGGCAGGCCGGCGCGCTCGTACTCCGGCCACATCAGGAAGCGCATGCGCTGGTAATTCTCCCAACTGGCGATCAGCTGCGGGCGCATCCAGGTCAGCCACTCGGCCAGCGCGGCGCGCACCGGCTCGTTGACGACGATGACTTCGCGCAGGTCGCGGCCATTGAGCATGGCCGCCATCCGCGCGGCCTCGGGCATGCTGTCCGAGACGCTGGCGCCCTCCCCTTGGCTGCTGGCCGCCTCGTCCGCGCGGGCGAAACCTTCGCCGGAGCCATCCAGCAGGTCGGCGCTGCTGCCGACCAGCGCGTCATAGGCGGCAATGAAGCGCGAGCTGTCGCAGCCGCGGACGTCGCCGCAACGATTAGCGGCGGTGAGCAGTCGTGCCGCGGCGTCGCGCACCCGCTCGCGCCCGGCTTCACGCTCGCCACGCTGCAACTGCACCAGGCCTTCCCGGTAATCGATAGTTGCCGCTTCGAGCATCTGATAGAGCTCCTGCACCTGCGCCCGCTTGCCCAGCACCAGCGCGGGAGCCAGCAGGAGCAACGCGAACACGCAGAACTGTCGGAGTTTCATCGTTCGATTTCCCGGTAGTGGCCGCCTTGCTCCGGCGCAGGCCGACGGCGATCCCGCTATTATCGCCCACTTACGAATTCCCGAACCCGGGATCGCCACACGGATTTCCCGCATGAGCTCGACACCAGCCCCGATCCGCCGCAGCGCCATGGACCGCTTTCTCGCCATCGTCGAGAAAGGCGGCAATGCGTTGCCGCACCCGACTACGCTGTTCGCACTGCTCGCCGTTGGCGTAGTCCTGCTGTCCTGGC
>DASUOA010000069.1:0-2394 GCA_036276895.1 Arenimonas sp.
GCGACCTTGATGCTCGGCGCCTTGTGCGTGCCGGCGGTGATGATGCGGCGGTACAGGGCGTCGACGAAGTCGGCGGTCTCCTGCGTCGAGCCGGAGGTGACCTTGGGGATCAGCGTCAGCCGTCGCTCCTTGTCGCCCGGATTGATGCGCTCGGGGCTGTAGCCGACGAAGAAATCCGTATTGAAGGCGAGGCCGGAGACGCGCTTGAGCTCGGGCACGCAGACTTCTTCCGTAGCGCCGGGGTAGACGGTGGATTCGTAGATGACCACATCGCCGCGCTTGAGCACGGCGCCGATGCTCTGGCTGGCGCGGATCAGCGGGGTGAAGTCGGGCCGCTTGTCGCCGTCGATCGGCGTCGGCACGGTCACGATATAGACGTTGCGGTCGCCCAGATCGGCTTTGTCGGTGCTGTAGCGCAGTCGGGCGGCGCTGGCGAGTTCGTCGGCGCTGGTCTCGCGGGTGCTGTCGATGCCTTGGCGCAGGGCGTCGATGCGCGCCTGGCTGATGTCGAAGCCGACGGTGTCGAACTGTTTGCCGAACTCCACGGCCAACGGCAGGCCGACGTAACCCAGGCCCACGATGGCGATGCGGGCCGTTTCCAGATCAGGCAGGTGCTGCATTCGATCCCCGTGCTTTCAGTTTTGCCCGGCGAGTGTCGGCGAGGGCGCGGGCGGTTGTCCAGCGACGGGGTTGACCCACAAGTCCGGCCATCTTGCGCCGCGGATGAACGGAGAGGTCGAACCACCTCACCCGACAGTCGCGACTGCCAGCATTGAATCAATCGACTCGATGATATTCCTTGAACCACGCGACAAACCGCCGAATCCCCTCCTCCACCGGCACCTGCGGCCGGTAGCCGACGGCGTCGAACAGACTGGACACATCGGCCGCGGTCTCCGGCATGTCACCGGGCTGCGCTGGCTGCATATCGAGGATGGCCTTGCGGCCCATGTGCTGTTCCAGGATCTCGATGTAGCGCAGCAGCGGCACCGGGTCTTCGTTGCCGATGTTGTAGAGGCGGTAGGGTGCGACGCCGCTGCTGGCGGGATTCGGCGCCTTTCCATCCCACGTCGTGTCGATGCTGGGTACGCGGTCGAGGGTGCGCAGGATGCCTTCGACGATGTCATCAACGTAGGTGAAGCTGCGCGTGTGCTTGCCGCCGTTGAAGACCTTGATCGGCTCGCCCTTGGCGATCGCGCTGGCGAACAGGTACAGCGCCATGTCGGGGCGGTTCCACGGGCCGTAGACAGTGAAGAAGCGCAGGCCGGTGCAGGGGATGCCGTAGAGGTGCGCGTAGCTGTGCGCCATCATCTCGTTGGCCTTCTTGCTGGCGGCGTAGAGCGACAGCGGGTGCTCGGTCGGCTGCTGCTCGGCATAGGGCATGCGCGTGTTGGCGCCGTAGACCGAGCTGGTGCTGGCGAACAGCAGATGCTCGACACCGTGATGGCGACAGCCCTCCAGCACATGCAGGAAGCCGGTAACGTTGCTGGCGATGTAGACGTGCGGGTTCTCGCTGGCGTAGCGCACGCCCGGTTGGGCGGCGAGGTGCACCACGCGCTGCGGGCGATGGTCGGCGAAGCAGGCCTCCATCGCCGCGCGGTCGGCGAGATCGGCGGCGACGTGGGTGTAGTTCGGATGGTCCTTGACCCGCGCCAGTCGCGCGCGCTTGAGCTCGACGTCGTAATAGGAATTGAGGTTGTCGAGGCCGATCACCTCGTCGCCGCGCTCAAGCAGACGCAGGGCGACGTGCGAGCCGATGAAGCCGGCGGTGCCGGTGACGAGGATTTTCATTCTGGCACCTTCAATCCAGGGGCCACACTTCAACCGCGAGACCGGGCACGCGCTGGAACTCGCGGGCATTGGCGGTCACGAGCACGGTGTCTTCAGCGAGCGCGTGAGCTGCGATCATCAGATCCATTCCTCCGATGGGCTGCCCGATACGCTCGAGCTCGTGGCGGATGCGCGCGTACTGGTGCGTGGCATCGAGCGGCCAAGGTCGCACGTCGAAGCCCGACAGCCAGTGCTCAACGGCGGCAGCCAAGCGGGTGGAGCCCAGCTTGGCAGCGCCGTAGCGAAGCTCTGCCGCCACGATCGAGGAAAGCCACAGCTGCCCGGTCGCGAGTGTGGAAAAGCGCTGCAACATCGCCGCGGGATGCCGACGCAGGATGTAACTGCAGATGTTGGTATCCAAGGTGCGCAGCACCGGCATCAGCCCCAGTCGCGTTCCTGCGGCGGGCTGTCGTGCCGTTCGGCAAGAAAGTCGTCCGGCAGTTTCTCAGTGCTGGCGTAAAACGCCTTCAACCAGGCACCCATGTTGTCCGCCGCATCTTCCTGCGGCTGCACCCAAAGCGCGTTGCCGATCTGCTCGATCACCACTTCCTTGGCCTGGATGCG
>DASUOA010000070.1:0-12052 GCA_036276895.1 Arenimonas sp.
GTGACGATCTCGCTCATGGTCGCGCCGGCCTGATCGACCAGCTGCGAGCCCTCGCCGATGCGGCCCACCGAATCGTCGATCAGCGTCTTGATCTCCTTGGCCGCTGATGCCGAGCGCTGCGCCAGCGCCCGCACCTCGGAGGCAACCACGGCGAAGCCGCGGCCCTGCTCGCCGGCGCGCGCGGCCTCGACGGCGGCATTGAGCGCCAGGATATTGGTCTGGAAGGCGATGCCGTCGATCACCGCGATGATGTCGACGATCTTCTGCGAAGAGGCGTTGATGCTGTCCATGGTGGACACCACCTGCGACACCACCGCGCCGCCCTTGACCGCGACTTCCGATGCGCCAACCGCGAGCTGGTTGGCCTGGCGGGCGTTCTCGGCATTCTGCCGCACGGTGGAGGTGAGCTCTTCCATCGACGAGGCAGTCTCTTCGAGATTGGCGGCTTGCTGTTCGGTGCGCGTCGACAGGTCGGCATTGCCGGCCGCGATCTCGCCAGCAGCGGTGTAGATCGATTCGGCCGCGGTCTTGATCCCGCTGACGATCCGTCCCAGCTGATCGCTGGTGGTATTGGCATCGACCGCCAGACGCCCGAAGGCGCCTTCATACTTGCGTTCGACGCGCTTGCTGAGGTCGCCCTTGGCCAGCGCGGCCAGCACCTCACCCACCTCACTCAATCCGCTTTCGGCTTCGCGCATCAGGCGATTGAGGCCGGCCACCATCTCGCGAAACGCATGCTGGTAGGTCTGTTCCTCGCCACGGGCGCTGAAGTCGCCGGATGCCGCAGCGCCAACCAGCCGCTGTATGTCGCGATTGATCGCCTGCAGGTTGCGCTTGGCGGTCGCCATCGCCTCGGTGGTAGCGGCCAACTGTCCGGGAAGCGGCTCCATATCCTGGCTGAGTTCACCGATGGCGTAGTGCGACAGCAGTTCGACGACGCGGGCGTTGATACGGATGTGCCCTTCGACCAAGGCATTGAGCGAATCGGCCATCTGCCCGTAGGCGCCGGGAAACTGGCCTGCATCGATTCGAAAGTCGATGTCGCCGTCGCCATGCCGAGCGGACATCTCCGCTTGGGCGACGATGAAACGTTGCAGCTGCACCTGCATCTGCCGCATGTCACCGAGCAACGAGGGCGCACTCGAGTCGACCGTGATCTGCCGCTCGAAGTCACCACTGGCGATTCGGCGGACGGCTTCGGCAGCATAGGCGGGCTCCCCACCGAGCTGGCCGATCAGGTTGCGCGCCAATAAATAACCGACCGCGCCGGCGACCAGCGCCGATACCAGTGCCAGCAGCAACACCAGCCAGCGGGTGCGCTCGTAGCGATTGCGCCCGGCTTCATATTCCTCGTTGGCCACGCGCAACTGCAGGTCGATCAACTCGGTGATCTTGCCGCTGATCGGATCGATACTGGCGTAGAGCCCCCCGTCGAAATCGGCGAGCTGTCCCTCGCCGCTGTCACCAAGCTCGCGCAGGCGCGCCAACAGGCGCTCGATGTCGGCGTCGGCGGCCGCGAACAGCACTTTGGCCTCTTCCACCAAGGCCGCCTCCTCGGCGGTCAGATCGGTCTTGAGATAGACGCTCCAGCGCCCGCGAATGGCGGCATTGGCCGCCTCGACACCGGCCAGCGCGTCAGCCGGGCTGAACATCCCGGCATTGCATTTGTTGACGGCATCGATGACATCGACCGCGTACTTGTCGGCGATCACCTTGAGATCGCGCAGCGGCACCACGCGATCCCGATAGACCGTCTCGAGGCCGCGATAGGTCGTCTGCAAGGCGGTGACACTGATGAACCCGGTGATCAGCAGAAACAGCACTGGCACCAGGAAGCCGAGCGCCAGCTTGGTGCGAAGACGCAGATTCGCGAACATGACAGCCCCTCCTATGGATCCGTCAGTCCCCCGGCCGGACCGGGGCTGCGCTGTCATCTTCCGTCTACATTTCCTTCACAGCAAGCGGTTTGCGGCGGTAGTCCCGGCAACAGAAGGCTGGCGCCGAGTGGTCGGCTTCGCTGCGCTGCAGCACCGGTTCCACCTGCCAGTCCTGCGGATCGAACGCGGGAAACCACGCGTCCGCGCCCTCCACATCGGTCTCGACATGGGTGAGATGCATGCGAGCGGCGCGCGGCAAGGCCAGCGCGTAGATCTCGCCACCGCCGATAACCATCAGCTCTGGGGCATCGGCGACGACTGCCAAGGCTTCGTCCAGCGATGCCACCGCCTGCATTCCCGCAAACGGCACCTCGCCGCTGCGCGTCAGCACCAGATTCAAGCGCCCGGGCAAGGCACGCCCCAGCGACTCGGCGGTCTTGCGCCCCATCAGCATCGGCTTGCCCAAGGTCAGTGCCTTGAAGCGCTTCAGGTCTTCGGGCAGATGCCAGGGCAAGGCGTTGCCGCGACCGATCGCGCGGTTGCGATCCATCGCCGCGATCAGCGTGATCGTGGTCATGCCAGGCTCACACCGCCACCGGCGCCTTGATCGGCGGGCACGGGTCGTAGCCGTCGATGGCGATGTCCTCGAAACGGAAGGCGAACAGGTCGCGCACCTCGGGGTTGAGCCGCAGCTGCGGCAATGCGCGCGGCTGCCGCGACAACTGTTCGCGGACTTGATCGAAGTGGTTGTTGTAGATGTGCACGTCGCCGAAGCTGTGCACGAAATCGCCAACGCCGAGACCGGACACCTGCGCGATCATGTGCGTCAGCAGAGCGTAGCTGGCGATATTGAAGGGCACGCCGAGAAACAGATCGGCACTGCGCTGGTAGAGCTGGCAGCTCAGGCGACCCTCGGCGACGTAGAACTGGAACAGCGTGTGGCAGGGCATCAACGCCATCTGCTCGAGCTCGCCGACATTCCAGGCCGACACGATCAGCCGGCGCGAATCGGGATTGCGGTGGATCTCCCCAAGCAGCCACTGGATCTGGTCGATAGTGCGGCCGTCCGCCGTCTGCCAACTGCGCCACTGCTTGCCGTAGACCGGGCCGAGATCGCCGTTGGCGTCGGCCCACTCGTCCCAGATGCTGACCTTGTTGTCCTTGAGATAGGCGATGTTGGTATCGCCCTTCAGGAACCACAGCAGCTCATGGATGATCGAGCGCAGGTGCAGCTTCTTGGTGGTGACCAGCGGGAAGCCGGCACGCAGGTCGAAGCGCAGCTGCGCACCGAACACGCTGCGCGTGCCGGTGCCGGTGCGGTCCATCTTGTCGGCACCAAGGCGCATTACATGGTCGAGCAGGTCGAGGTACTGGCGCATGGAAAGACTCGTCAGGCGCGGCGCGAACGCCACAGCAGGTAAAGGCCGAAGGCGAGCAAGGGCAGGCTGAGCAACTGGCCCATGGTCAACCAGCCGAAGGCGAGATAGCCGATGTGGGCATCGGGTTCGCGCACGAACTCGACCGCGAAGCGACACAACCCGTACAGCAGCGCGAACAGCCCGGAGACGGCGTAGCGCGGTCGCGGCGAACGCGAGTACCACAGCAACACGGTTGCCATCAGCACGCCTTCGAGCAGCATCTGGTAGAGCTGCGAAGGATGCCGCGCGAAGCCATCGAGCGCGCCCTGGGCATGCAGCTGCCGCAGGTACTCCATCGGCATGCCGGTGTAGTCTCCGAGGTTGCTGTGCGGGAACACCACGCCCCAGTCGCTGCCGGTGGGCTTGCCCCAGAGTTCGCCGCCAATGTAGTTACCGAGCCGGCCAAGACCAAGCCCGACCGGTACCAGCGGTGCCACGAAATCGAGCGTTTCGAATACCGCCAGGCGTTGCCGGCGCGACCACCAAACCACCGCGACCACCACACCGAGCAAGCCGCCGTGAAAGCTCATGCCGCCCTCGTTGATGCGCAGCAGCATCAGCGGATCGGCCAGCAATTCGTTGAAGCCGTAAAACAGCACGTAGCCGATGCGACCACCCAGCACCACGCCGAGCATGCCGTAGAACAGCAGGTCGCCGAAGGCCTGGGCGTCGACGCCGGGCAGGCGCCCGGCGGTGGCGCGACGGCCACCCAGCCACCAGGCGAAGGCGAAGGCCAGCAGGTACATGATCCCGTACCAGTGGATGCCATGCGGCCAGAACGGCAGCGGCAAGGCCACCGGATCGATGTCGTGGAGATAGATCATGCGGGCTTGGCGTCGCGTCCCTGGCTGGCGGAGCCGCCATTTTGCCTCAGTCGCGCATCCGGGATGGCAGCCAATTCATGGTCCAATCGCAGAAAGCGGATGCAGCAAAGCGCGAACGACCGCACAACTCCGTCAATTGCGCGGCGCCGGACTGCACAAACTGCGTGCGTGCTCACGGGAATGGTGCGCGCCAAGCGCTTCAATGGCGCCGTCGACCCCCACCACACCGGAGCCCCGACCGATGAAGCCCGCCGCCCTGCTCTGCCCGCTGCTGCTCGCCCTCGTTGCATCGCCCGGCGCAACGCTGGCCGCCGGCCCGCAAGTGATGGCCGCAGATGCCAAGCACTTCACCGGCAAGACCGCCACGGTCTGCGGCAAGGTCGAAAGCGCCAAGTTCGCACAGAATGCCGAAGGCGAACCGACCTTCCTGCACCTCGGTGCCGCATTCCCGCGGCATCCGTTCCAGGTTCGCATCAATGGCAGCGACCGCGGCAACTTCGGCTTCGCGCCGGAAGAAGCACTGGCCGGCGAACTGATCTGCGCCACCGGCCGCGTAGTTGCCAAGAGCGGTCGCACCGAGATGCTGATCAAGTCGCCCGGCGATCTCGCGCGCGGCGTGATGAAAGGCTGAGACACCGGCGCGCCCCACCCCCGCCGCGCGCCGTTGCCAGGGATGGCCCTCGGGCGCCTTCGGGCGCCCGTTCTATTTCACAGATACCGCGGCAGCAGGATCAGGCCCCAGCAGGCCAGCACGTTCATATCCGACAGGAACACCGCCGCCGAGCCCATGTCCTTGGCGCGCCCGGCCAGCGTGTGATGCTCGGCGCCCCAGCGGTCGACCACTGCCTCGACCGCCGAGTTCAGCACTTCGACGATCAATACCAGGGTCATGCTGCCGATCAGAATGGCGCGCTCGACGCCGCTCTCGCCCAGCCACAGCGCCAGCGGCGCCAGCAGGACGAATAGATAGATTTCCAGCCGGAACGAGGATTCCAGCTGCCAGCAGGCGCGCAGGCCCTGCATCGACCACATGAAGGCCTTGAACACGCGGAAAGGGGAGCGGGGGGCGTGGCTGCCGTCGCTGTCGGCCATGATCGGGGCGCGGTCGGGAAAGGCGCGCATTCTGCCACATACTGCCGCGCCGCCGGCTGCCATGACACGGCAATATTGCCATGCTGCAATCTGCAACCGCCGCCTTTCCCGACATGAGAACTTCACGATGACCATCCGCGTTGGCATCAACGGATTCGGCCGCATGGGGCGGCTGGCGCTGCGCGCTGCCTTTGATTGGCCTGAACTTGAGTTCGTGCAGATCAACGATCCGGCGGGTGACGCGCCGACGCTCGCGCATCTGCTCGCCTTTGACTCGGTGCACGGCCGCTGGGATCGCGAGATCGAAGGCGCTGACGGCAACGTGTTCGTCGACGGCCATCGCATCGCCTGCACGCGAAACAAGGCGATTGGCGAGACGGACTGGTCCGGCTGCGATGTGGTGATCGAAGCCTCCGGCAAGATGAAGACGAAGGCATTGCTGCAGGCGTACCTCGAGCAGGGCGTCAAGCGCGTCGTGGTCACCGCGCCGGTCAAGGAGCCGGGCGTGCTCAATGTGGTGATGGGCGTCAATGACGATCGCTACGATCCGCGCGCGCATCGCATCGTCACCGCGGCCTCCTGCACCACCAATTGCCTGGCGCCGCTGGTCAAGGTGATCCACGAATCATTGGGCATCCGCCACGGCAGCATCACCACCGTGCACGACCTGACCAACACCCAGTCGATCCTCGACCAGCCGCACAAGGACCTGCGCCGCGCGCGTGCCTGCGGCATGAGCCTGATCCCGACCACCACCGGCTCGGCCACCGCCATCACCGAGATCTTTCCCGAGCTCAAGGGCCGCTTGAACGGCCACGCCGTGCGCGTGCCGCTGGCCAATGCCTCGCTGACCGATGCGGTATTCGAAGTCGAGCGCGCCACCAGCGTCGATGAGGTCAACGCGCTGCTGAAAGCCGCGGCCGATGGCCCGCTCAAGGGCATCCTCGGTTTCGAAACGCGGCCGCTGGTGTCGATCGACTACCGCGGCGACCCGCGCTCGTCCATCGTCGATGCCGAGTACACGATGGTGGTGAACGGCACCCAGGTGAAGCTGTTCGCCTGGTACGACAACGAATGGGGCTACGCCAATCGCACCGCCGAGCTGGCGCGCAAGGTCGGTCTGCTCGACCGCGCATGATCGAGCGCATTGCCAAACTGCCGGTGGAGGTCAGGCAGTACCTGATCATCACCGGCAATTACTGGGCCTTCACGCTCACCGACGGCGCCCTGCGCATGCTGGTGGTGCTGCATTTCCACCAGCTCGGCTTCACGCCGTTGCAGGTGGCGGCGCTGTTCCTGTTCTACGAGATCTTCGGCGTCGTCACCAATCTCGTCGGTGGCTGGCTGGGCGCGCGCATCGGCCTCAACCGGACGATGAACATCGGTCTCGGGCTGCAGATCGCTGCGCTGCTGATGCTGGCGGTGCCCGCGGCGGCGCTCACAGTGCCGTGGGTGATGGCGGCGCAGGCGCTGTCCGGCATCGCCAAGGACCTGAACAAGATGAGCGCCAAGAGCAGCGTCAAGCTCTTGCTGCCGGCTGATGCGCAGGGCGCGCTGTATCGCTGGGTGGCGTGGTTGACGGGTTCGAAGAACGCGCTCAAGGGCGTCGGCTTCTTTCTCGGCGCGGCATTGCTGGTGTGGCTGGGCTTCAGCGGCGCGGTGCTGGCGATGGCCGCGGCGCTGTCGCTGGTGTGGATCGCCAGCTTGCTCCTACTGACGCGCGATCTCGGCAAGGCCAAGGCCAAGCCGAAGTTCCGTGAGCTGCTGTCCAAGAGCCGCGCCATCAACATCCTGTCATCGGCGCGGCTGTTCCTGTTCGGCGCCCGTGATGTCTGGTTTGTGGTGGCACTGCCGGTGTTCCTCAGCGAAGTGCTGGGCTGGAGCTTCTGGTGGATCGGCGGTTTCATGGCGCTGTGGGTGATCGGCTACGGCGTGGTGCAGGCAATGGCGCCGCGCATCACCGGCCGCCAGCGCGGCCACGTGCCCGATGGCCGGCATGCGGCCGCATGGGCATCGGCACTCGCCATCCTGCCCGCTGCGATGGCGCTGCTGCTGGGCAGCAGTCTCGATGCCGCCTCCGTGCTCGTCACTGGCCTGCTGTTGTTCGGTGCGCTGTTCGCGGTCAACTCCTCGCTGCACAGTTTCCTGATCGTTGCCTACGCCAGCGAGGACGGTGTCTCGCTCGATGTCGGCTTCTACTACATGGCCAATGCCATGGGCCGCCTGCTCGGCACCCTGTTGTCGGGTTGGGTCTACCAGCAATACGGGCTGGCGGCCTGCCTGTGGGTATCGACAGCCTTCATCGCGATCGCGGCGGTGATCGCGTTGGCGCTGCCGCGGCATCACGGCGATCCGGCGCAACTCGCGGCGCTCAAGCACAAGGACGGCGGCGACTGACCGGCATCGAGCGACGTGCAGCAACTGGCGCCATCGGCGTCCAGGCACTACCCTTGCACGGACTTCTTTGATGGCCCCCTCATGCCCGCACCGCTGCTCAAGTCTCGTTCCGCCACCGTCATCGGCGCGCACACGCCGCCGGATGACATGCCGCTGACGCTGCATCCCGGCAATGTGGTGCGCCTGGGCGAGCCGCGCCCGGACCGCGAGGGCTATGTCTGGGCTGACGATGGCATGCTCTCGGCCGGCTGGGTTCCGCGCGACATCATCGATGCGTCCAGCGGCTGCAACGAGGTCAAAGCCGAGTACTGCAGCGCCGAGCTCGCAGTGGAACCGGGCCAGCGCGTGCGGCTGATGTGGGAAGACCCGAAGCACGGCGCCTGGTGGTGCGAGAGCAGCGACAGCGAGCGCGGCTGGGTCTGGACCGAGAACCTGCAGTTCGACGAAGCCGAAGGCTGAGGCCCGCACAGTCGCGCCCGGCGCGGCCTTGCGCTACGCTCCCGGCAGGCGCTTTCCGGGAGCGGCGCGATGATCATCACCGTCAGCAACAACAAGGGCGGCGTCGGCAAGACGGCACTGGCCGCGCATCTGGCCTTCCGCGCCGCCGAAGCGGTCAAGGTGCTCGCGGTCGATCTCGACTCGCAGGCCAACTTCAGCGCCACCTTGTTCGATCGCCACGAGCGCCGCGGCCACGCCAGCGCCGACCAGCTGTTCACCGAGATCGAGCTGCCCGAGCCGATTGCCAGCGGCCATCGCAACATCGACCTGCTGCCGGCGGCACCGGCGCTGGCCAGCACCGACCGGCTCAACCTCTCCGCCGCCTTCCAGGCGATGACGCATCTCAAGGCGTTGGCCAAGCAATACCCGGTGATCGTGATCGACACCGCGCCGGCACTGGGCCTGCGCATGACCGCGGCGCTGGCCTGTGCGCACCAGGTGGTGGTGCCGCTGGTGCCGGAGTCGTATTCGGTCGATGGCGTCGCCACGGTGCTGTCGGAGATCGCCTCGATCGGCGAGAACCTCAATCCGGCGATGAAGCCGGCCGACTTCGTGCTCAACTTGATGAACCCGCAGGCCAAGCAGCACCGGCGTATCGCCGAGCGCATCGCCGGCAACTTCAAGGTCGCGACGCCGTGGCTCAATCGCTCGGTGGCGGTAGCCGACGCGCTGGCCGAGCGCCGGCCGGTGTGGCGCAATCCGAGCAACCGCCGCGCCGCCGAACAATGGCGCGAGCTCACCGGTCGCCTGCTGGTGCTCTACGGCGTGCTCGAATCCGAATCCGAGCCGATGCCAGCGGAGTTCTGAGTGTTCAAGCTGCTCGGCGTCATCGTCGGCCTCTACACCGCCTACGCCGCGACGCAGGGCGAGGTGTACGCCAAGCATCGCGCCTGGGGCCGCAGCATCCGCAAGGATGAAGAGCCCAAATACTTCTGGACGGTGATCGTGATCTACACGGCGCTCAGCATCGCGCTGCTGACCGTCTTCTGAGCCCGCTGCGGCATCGACGATCCGGTCGTCGGGTAACGATCAATCGCCGCGCACGGTGGGGAAACGAACCGTCGCCACCGTCCCCGCGCCTGGCGCGCTGCGTAGCTCGACCGGCCAACCGTAGCGCTCCGACAGCCGGCGCACGATCGACAGTCCGACGCCCTGGCCTTCGCGGCTGCGATCGCCACCGCGGAAGAACGGGTTGAAGGCTTCGGCCAGTTCCTGCTCGCTCATGCCGATGCCGGTGTCGCGCACTTCGATGCGACCGTCGCCGACCACCACGCTGACTTTGCCGGCATCGGTGTAGTGGCAGGCATTGCGCAGCAGGTTGCCGAGCAACACCGACAGCACCCGCGGCGGCGCGCGCAAGCGGAAGTCGCGCGGGCAATCCAGCTGCAGTTCGACCGGCTTGCCGGCAAGCAACGGCTGCGCCTTCTCGACCTCTTCGCGGACCACGAGCGACACCGCGAAATCCTCGTCGGGCAGGCCGGTCTCGCCTTCGCGGGCGAGGATCAGGAAGGTTTCGATCAGGGTTTCCATGTCGCGACCGGCACCGCGGATGCGCTCCAGCGCGCGGCGCGTGGACGTCGACAGGCTGTCGTCGCTGGCCAGCATGTCGCCAGCGACGCGGATCACCGCCAGCGGCGTACGCAGCTCGTGCGAGGCATCGCGGGTGAAGTTGCGCTCGCGCTCGACGAACTGCTCGATGCGACTGGCAAACTCGTGCAGGGATGACGCCAGCACCAGAGTCTCACCCTCGACATCGGAAGGCAGGTTGCCGGCCTCGAGTGCGCTGGCATCCGGATGCTTGGGGTCCCAGCGCTGTACCTGCCCCGCCAGCCAGATCACCGGCGACACCGCGCGCTTGGAGGTGCGGTAAGTCACGAAGGCGATCACGTAGATCACCGCCAGTACCAGCGCCAGCGGCGCCATGCCAAACCAGAACGCCAGCGAATCGACCTGGTCCTGCTTGAACAGCAGGTACAGGCGTTGTCCCTGCGGCCCGTCCTCGACCCGCACCAGCGCACCCCCGGTGGCGCGCGGCAGGCTGTGGAAGCCGGGCTCGAGCGGGCGAAGCAACTCGGGTAGCCGCTCTTCGGACTCACCCGCGGTGATCAGGTAACCGGTCAGGTTGAACGTGTCGGGCAGCTCCGCTTCCGGCCGCTTTGCGACGCGCTCCCAGTAGTGCGCAGCCTCCTGCTCCAGCGCCGTCTCGATCAGCAGGTGCTTGAGCACGGCCGAAGCGCCGTACACGCCGAGCACCGCCGCAAAGCTGATCGCCGCACCCTGCAGGATGAAGGCGGTCCAGATTTTCCGGCGCAATCCGGAGCGCGCGCTGCTCGGCATGGGCGGGTGTCCTACGCGACCGGCCTCAGGCCGGCGGCGCTTCGAGGTCGGCGATGCGGTAGCCGGCGGTCTGCACAGTGTGCAGCAGCGGCCGCTCGAAGGGTTTGTCGATGGTCTTGCGCAGATTGTAGAGATGGCTGCGCAGGGTGTCGGAATCGGGCAGGCCATCGCCCCATATCTCGCGCTCGATGTCGCGGCGCGGCACCACCCGCGGCGACTCGCGCATCAGGATCGACAGCAGGCGCAGGCCGATCGGCGACAGCTGCAGCTCCCGCCCGGCGCGGGTGACGCGCAGGCTGGCGGTATCGAACATCAGGTCCGCCACTTTCAGAATCTCTGGGCTGACCTGGCGACGCTCGCGACGGATCAAGGCACGCACCCGCGCTTCGAGTTCGAGGATGGCGAAGGGCTTGACCAGGTAGTCGTCGGCACCGGCCTCGAGACCGCCAACCTTGTCGCCGAGCGTGTCGCGGGCCGTGAGCATCAGTACCGGCGTCGACTTCTTGGCATCCTGGCGCAGCTTGCGGCAGACCTCGACACCATCGAGCCGCGGCAGCATCAGGTCGAGCACGACCACGTCGTAGCTGTTCTCGGCCGCCAGCCGGTAGCCTTCTGCGCCGTCGGTGGCGTAGTCGACGGCGAAGCCCTTGGACTCCAGATATTCGCCGACCAGTTCCGACAGATTGCGGTTGTCCTCGACCAGCAGGATCGACCCCGAGTTTTCGCGATTCACAGTGCACTCCCGCCCGGATGGGCTTTCAGCTTTGTGAAAAGTAAAGCCTCGGAGGGGTGATCGCGGCGTGAATGCCGGCTCAGGACGTCAATCGGCTGTGTTCAGGGTGCTGTGCCCTGAGCAGGCTGTCGAACTCCATCGCCGCCAGCGGACGGCCAAATAGCCAGCCCTGGCCGTAGTCGCAGCCGGCGGCGGCGAGCAGATCGCGCTGCGCCTCGGTCTCGACACCTTCGGCGATCACCCGCATGCCGAGTTTGTGCGCCATCACGATGATCGCCTCGGTCAGCGCCATGTCGCTGGAGCCGGGCGCGAGGTTGCGGGTGAAGCGCTGGTCGATCTTCAGGTAATCGATGTCGAATTCCTTGAGATATGCCAGCGACGAATAGCCGGTACCGAAGTCATCGAGCGCGACCTGGATGCCGGCATCGCGCAGACCGATCAGCTTGTCGTTGACCGCGCTGCTGGCATCGAGCAGCAGGCCCTCGGTGATTTCCAGTACCAACGCCTGCCCCGACAGCCCCTGGTCACGCAGCGCCGCCAGCCATTCGAGGTGGCGTTGGCCCTCGCGCTGGAATTCCAGCGGCGACTGGTTGACGCTGACCTGGAAGTCATCTGCCACCTGGCTGCGCCAGCGCTTGGCCCAGAACGCCGCCTGCTGGAAGATCCAGTCGCCGATATCGAAGATCAGCCCCGAGCTTTCCGCCAGCGGAATGAAATCGGCCGGGCTGACCATGCCGCGCTGCGGATGCTGCCAACGGATCAGCGCCTCGGCCTTGACGATGCGACCGCTGGGCAGATCGACCACCGGCTGGAAATACGCGCGGAACTCGCCATTGCCCAACGCCCGGCGCAGGTCGTTGGTCAGTCGCAGACGAC
>DASUOA010000071.1:0-2872 GCA_036276895.1 Arenimonas sp.
GACGCTGCCGACCAGCAGGTGGCGGCCACCGCCCGGCCCTTCATCGGCCGCGAGGCCGATGCGCTTGTAGCCGTAGCCGCGCACGCTGCGATCACCGCCGGCGAAAAAGCGCAGTGAGGGTGGCAGATCTGCGAAGTTGTCACTGCCGGTCGTGCCGGCCTCGGCGCGCAGCAGCAGCCGGTAACGCTCGCCCAGCGGCTGCAGCCAGCGACCCTCGACGCGCAGCTGCACAAAGTCGACGTCCGAGCCCAGGACATGGCTGCCGCCGCGCAGCTCGGCGCTCACCGCGCGGCCGCGGCGTGGGTACAGCGGGTCATCGCTGCGTGACCACTGCAGCGACAGCGCCGGATACACCAAGGTGACGTAGCGGAAATCCGGATCGAGTCCGTCACCCGGATAGCGCTCGCGTTGCCAGTGCAGGCCGGCCAGCCACTGCCAGTCGCGCCAGCGGCCGCTGCGGTTGCCGACCAGTTGCAGCAGCCGGGTGTGCAGCTCCGGCAGGCGCTCGTCGCGCAGACCGGCCTGCAGGCTGTACCAGCCACCGCGGGCGAAGGCGGGAATGCGGTACTGGCTGCCGACCTCCTGCAGGCGCTCGGAGATCGCCAGTTCGCTCGCCCATTTGTGCCCGCGGGTATTAAGCCAGCGTCGCTCGTAGCCGGCGTTGATGCCGGCGCCGGTGTCGCTGCCGTAGCGCAAACCGGCGCGGTAGCGGCTGCGCTTGGCCGGCAGCAGGTCAACCAACACTGGACGGACGAGACCGTCGTCCTGTTCCGGCAGGGCGCGCACTTCGACCGCACTGAAATAATCGAGGTCGAACAGCCGTCGTTGCAGCTGCAGCAGTCGCTCCTCGTCGAACGCGCTGTTGTCCGGCCAGTCGACCAGTGCTTCGAGCAGGCCCGGGCGGAACGGATTGCCTTCGAACTGCACGGCGCCGATCCGGTAGCGCTCGCCGCTGGACCAGCGCAGCGCGATGTCGGCCCGGCCTGCTGCCGGCTCGACTTCAACGCGCGCCTGCGAACGGGTTGCCGCGAAGTAGCCGCGCGCCGCGAGCTGCCGCTCGATCGCGGTCTTGCTGGCTTCGTAGCGACCGTGATGCAGTACCTCGCCGCGGCCCGGCGCGAAGCGCGCCAGTTGCCGGCGCAGTACCGGGTCTTCGCCGCCCGGCCCGTCGATGCCGAGGCCGAGCTGCTGCACCCGCACCGGCGGGCCCGTGCGCACCTGCACGCGGACGCTGACGGCGTCGCCGACACGACGGCTGTCGACCTCGACCTCGGCCAAGTAGTACCCGAGCGGTTGCAGCGCCTGCCGCGCCTGCTCCGGCGCTTCACCCAGGAGATAGGCCAGGCGCTGCTCGCTCAGGAGCTGTGTCGGCGGTATACGCGACAGCGACAGCGCCAGCTCGATATTGCGGCGGGCATCGCCGTCGACGCCCACCACCTGCACGTCCTTCAAGGTCAGTGCCGCCGCGGGGCCCGGCAGTAGCAGCAGCCACACCCAGCAACGCCACAGCCGGCGCGACGGACTGCGCGGAGCCTGTGCTGCCAGCCCCTGCAGTGTCATCGTGTCGGCCTATCCGGCGGAGATCAGACCGATCTCGGCCACTGCGGAGAAACGATCGGCGAGGCGCTTGAGCAGCGCCAGACGGTTGCGGCGCACCGGGAGGTTGTCGTCCATCACCATCACGTGCTGGAAGAATTCGTCGACCGGCTCGCGCAGGAAGGCCATGTGCTTGAGCGCGCCGACGTAGTTGCGCTGCGCCAGGTAGGGGTCGGTGGCCTTGATCGCCGCTTCGACCGCCTGGTGCAGGGTGCGCTCCGGTGTCTCGCTGAGCAGCTCGGGATCGACCGTGGCTGGAATCTCGTCTTCGGCCTTCTTGAGGATGTTGCGGATGCGCTTGTTGGCCGCGGCAAGGGTCTGCGCCGCCGAAAGCTTGGCGAACTCGCGCACGGCTTTGACGCGCTTGTCGAAATCCGGCAACGACCCGAAGTCGACGGCGCGCACCGCATCGAACTGCGCGCCGCTGACGCCCTGCTCCTCGTAGTAGCTGCGCAGGCGTTCGAGCACGAACTCTTCCAGGTACTTGCCGACCTCGGGTGCCGCTTCCACCGGCTGCGCCTTCAAGGCCCGCGTCAGCAGTTCGCCAAGATCGAGATCGAGGCCGCCCTCGATCAGCGTGCGTGCCAGGCCCAGGGCATTGCGACGCAGGCCGAAAGGATCCTTGTTGCCGGTCGGGCGGGTGCCGATGGCCATGGCGCCGGCCAGGGTGTCGAGCCGATCGGCCACTGCCAGCACGCGGCCGAGCTTGCTCTCGGCGATGGCATCGCCGGCGAAACGCGGGCGATAGGCCTCGTCGATGGCGCTGGCGACTTCCGCGGCGAGGCCGGCGGCGGATGCGTAATAGCGACCGGCGATGCCCTGCAGCTCGGGGAACTCGCCGACCATGCGGCTCTGCAGGTCGGCCTTGGCCAGCTTGGCGGCGCTGCGTGCCTGTTCGGCATCGGCGCCGAGTTGTTCGGCGATCGACTGCGCCAGGTTCGCCACCCGCAACGACTTGTCGGCATAGCTGCCGAGCTTCTGCTGGTAGGTGACATCGCCGAGGCCCGAGGCCATCGCCACGATGCCCTGCTTGAGGTCTTCGTCGAAGAAGAACTTGGCATCGGCGAAGCGCGGACGGATCACCCGCTCGTAGCCCTTGCGCACTTCCTCGACATCGTTCGATTCGATGTTGGCGACCCCGACGAAACGCTCGGTGAGACGGCCGTTATGGTCCAGCACCGGGAAGAATTTCTGGTTCTGCTCCATGGTGCTGATCAGGGCTTCCTGCGGCACCGCCAGGAAATCCTTGTCGAAACTGCAGAGCACGCCCTTGGGC
>DASUOA010000072.1:0-2933 GCA_036276895.1 Arenimonas sp.
GGTGCCGCCGCGGCGGCGATGACATCACCACGGCTGATATCGACCTCGTCGGTCAGCGTCAGCGTCACCGCCTGGCCGTTGCTTGCAGCATCGAGCTCGCCCGAAGGCCCGACGATGCGCTCGATCTGCGAACGCCGGCCCGACGGCAGCACCGCGACAGGATCGCCGCGACGCACTTCGCCGGCGCATACGGTGCCGGCAAAGCCACGGAAATTCTGGTCGGGACGGCACACCCATTGCACCGGCAGGCGGAACGGCGCGTTGGCTTCCGGCGCGTCGATCTCGACCGTTTCCAGCTGCTCCAGCAGCGGCTTGCCCTCGTACCAGGGCATCGCCGGCGAATGTAGCAACAGGTTGTCGCCCTTGAGCGCCGACACCGGGATGCAACTGACATGGGCGATGCCCAGCTGCTGCGCGAGCTCGCGGTAGCCGCTGGCGATGGCATTGAAAACCGCCTGGTCGTAACCGACCAGATCCATCTTGTTCACCGCCAGCACGACGTGGCGGATACCGAGCTGGGCGCAGATGTAGCTGTGCCTCCGCGTCTGCGTCAGCAAGCCCTTGCGCGCATCGACCAGCACCACCGCCAGATCCGCGGTCGAGGCGCCGGTCGCCAGGTTGCGCGTGTACTGCTCATGCCCCGGGCAGTCGGCGACGATGAACTTGCGCCGCTCGGTGTCGAAGAAACGGTAGGCGACATCGATGGTGATGCCCTGCTCGCGCTCGGCGGCCAGGCCATCGACCAGCAGCGCATAGTCGATTTCGCCGTTCTGGGTGCCATGACGGCGGCTGTCGCTGTGCAACGCCGCCAGCTGATCGTCGAACAGCAATCGGGTGTCGTGCAGCAGGCGACCGATCAGCGTGCTCTTGCCGTCATCGACGCTGCCGCAGGTAATGAACCGCAGCAGCGACTTGGTCTCGTGCTGCGCGAGGTATTCGGAAACCGAGGGGCGGACAACAGCGGACATCAGAAATACCCCTCCTGCTTCTTCTTCTCCATCGACGCGGTCGGGTCGTGGTCGATCACCCGCCCCTGCCGCTCCGACGTGGTCGCCACCAGCATCTCCTGGATGATGTCCTCCAGCGTCGTCGCGGTCGACTCGATGGCACCGGTCAGCGGATAGCACCCCAGGGTGCGGAAGCGCACCTGCCGCAGCTGCGGCACTTCGCCCTCGCGCATCGGCAAGCGCTCGTCGTCGACCATGATCAGCGCACCATCGCGCTCGACCACCGGCCGCTCCTTGGCGAAGTACAAGGACGGCACCGGAATGTTCTCGCGGTAGATGTACAGCCAGATATCGAGCTCGGTCCAGTTCGACAGCGGGAACACGCGCACGCTCTCGCCCTTGTGGATGCGACCGTTGTAGAGGTTCCACAACTCCGGGCGCTGGTTCTTCGGATCCCAGCGGTGCTGCGCACTGCGGAAGGAGAACACCCGCTCCTTGGCACGCGACTTCTCCTCGTCGCGACGGGCACCGCCGATGGCCGCATCGAAGCCGTGCAGATCCAGCGCCTGCTTGAGCGCCTGGGTCTTCATCACATCGGTATGCACGGTGGCACCGTGACTGATCGGCCCGATGCCCTGGGCGATGCCATCGGGATTGGTATGCACACGCAACTCCAACCCAAGCTCGGCAGCGCGGCGGTCGCGGAACGTGATCATCTCCCGGAACTTCCAGGTGGTGTCGACATGCAGCAGCGGAATCGGCGGCCGCGCCGGCGCGAAGGCCTTGACCAGCAGGTGCAGCAGTACCGACGAATCCTTGCCGATCGAGTACAGCATCACCGGATGCCGGAACTGCGCCGCGACCTCGCGCAGGATGTGGATGCTCTCGGCTTCGAGGCGGTCGAGGTGGGACTGGGCAGTGTTGCTGGTCATCGGTGATTCCATGGATCGATGAGATCGACGCCGCAATCGACGAAGTCCTTCACGTTTCGCGTCGCGAGACTCGCGCCACGTGAACGGGCGATCGCCGCGATCATCGCGTCGATCTGGCTGATCGGGCGACCCGCGCGCCGTCTCGATGCCGCCACCTCGGCGTAGGCATCAGCCGCGTCGCTGTCAAAGCTCAACACCTGGCCGGCGAAATCCTCACGAAAGATCTGCTGCACCGCGGTACTCAGCGCACTTCGGCGCGCGCTCGGGGGAAGCAGCTCGATGCCATAAAGCAGTTCCGCCTGTGTCAACGACGTTGTGAACAAGGTTGAACGCGGCTGCTCACCGAGCCACGTCACCGCCTGCTCGTCCGGCGTCGGGCGTAGTGCCTCCGACAACACGTTGGTGTCGAGAATGATCACGCGTCCAGATTCAACGGCGCCCGCGCGGGCTCACGCTCTGGAAGCGAAAACTCGACACCGCCAAAAGGCTCGATTCGCGCCCGAAGTGCGGCCAGCAGCGGCTGCTGCCCGGTCTTCTGCAGAGAAAGCGCCGTTCTCAGGATGTCCCGGGCCTCGTCTTCCATCGAGCGCCCATGCTGTGCCGCCTGGACGCGTAAGCGCGCCTTGAGCTGGTCATCGATGTTGCGGATGGTCATGGTTGCCATACGCCCTCCTCAGTCAATGACTTACTATTAGTCATTGACTGCACAGGGTCAAGGCGCGCCGTCAAAACGCCCAGAACCGCGTGATCGCCCAGATCGCCGTGATGCCCACCACCAGGTTCAGCGGCGCACCGAGGCGGATGTAGTCGCTGAAGCGGTAGCCGCCGGGTCCGTAGACGATCAAGTTCGTCTGGTAACCGATCGGGGTAACGAAGCCGCAGGAGGCGCCGACCATCACCGCCATCACGAACGGCATCGCCGATACGCCGAGTTGCGACGCGGCGGCGATACCGATTGGAAAGATCAGCACCGCGGCAGCATTGTTGGTCAGCAACTCGGTGAACAGCACCGCCGCCACGTAAACCAGCACCAGCGTCCAGAACGGATCGGCGC
>DASUOA010000073.1:0-9329 GCA_036276895.1 Arenimonas sp.
AGCTGCACTGCATCGGCGCGACCACGCTGGACGAGTACCGCAAGTATGTCGAGAAGGACGCCGCCCTGGAGCGCCGCTTCCAGAAGGTGTTCGTGGGCGAGCCGTCGGTGGAGGACACCATCGCGATCCTGCGCGGGCTCAAGGAAAAGTACGCGGTGCACCACGGCGTGGAGATCACCGACCCGGCGATCGTCGCCGCGGCGACGCTGTCGCATCGCTACATCGCCGACCGCCAGCTGCCGGACAAGGCCATCGACCTGATGGACGAAGCCGCCTCGCGCATCCGCATGGAGATTGACTCCAAGCCCGAAGAGATGGACCGCAAGGAGCGCCGGCTGATCCAGCTCAAGATCCAGCGCGAGGCGCTGAAGAAAGAGAAGGACAAGGAGTCGAAGCAGCGCCTCGCCGACCTCGAAGCGGAGATCGTCGTGCTCGAGCGCGAGTTCAACGATCTCGAAGAAATCTGGAAGGCCGAGAAGGCGACGCTGACCGGCGCCACGAAAATCAAAGAGCAGCTGGAGCAGGCGCGGCTGGAGCTGGAGACGGCGCACCGCCGCCAGGACTTCGGCAAGGCCAGCGAGATCCAGTACGGCCGCATCCCCGAGCTGGAGAAGAAGCTCGCGGCGGCGCAGGAAGTCGAGACCCGCGGCTTCCAGCTGCTGCAGGACAAGGTCACTGCCGAGGAGATCGCGGAAGTCGTGTCGCGCTGGACCGGCATTCCGGTCAGCAAGATGCTGGAGGGCGAGCGCGAGAAGCTGCTGAAGATGGAAGATGCATTGCATGCGCGCGTAGTGGGACAGCACGAGGCGGTGAAGGCGGTGTCCGATGCGATCCGCCGCTCGCGCGCCGGCCTGTCCGATCCGAATCGGCCCAATGGCAGCTTCCTGTTCCTCGGCCCCACCGGTGTCGGCAAGACCGAGCTGTGCAAGGCGCTGGCGAACTTCCTGTTCGACACCGAAGACGCGATGGTGCGCATCGACATGAGTGAGTTCATGGAGAAGCACAGCGTCGCCCGTCTGATCGGCGCGCCTCCGGGCTATGTCGGCTACGAGGAGGGCGGCTATCTCACCGAAGCGGTGCGCCGCCGTCCGTATTCGGTACTGCTGCTCGACGAAGTCGAGAAGGCGCACACGGATGTTTTCAACGTGCTGCTGCAGGTGCTCGACGACGGCCGCCTGACCGATGGCCAGGGTCGCACTGTCGACTTCCGCAATACCGTGATCGTGATGACCTCGAACCTCGGCTCGTCGATGATCCAGGAACTGTCCGGAGATACCGCCGAGAGCTATACGCAGATGAAGGCGGCGGTGATGGGCGCGGTGCAAGGGCATTTCCGCCCCGAGTTCATCAATCGTCTGGACGAGATCGTGGTCTTCCATCCGCTGGGCAAGGCACAGATCCGCAGCATCGCCGGCATCCAGACGCGCGGCCTCGCCAAGCGCCTGGCCGAGCGCCAGATCGCGCTGGAAATCAGCGAGACGGCGCTGGAGCTGCTCGGCGAAGCCGGCTTCGATCCGGTGTATGGCGCACGCCCGCTCAAGCGCGCGATCCAGCAGCAGCTGGAGAACCCGCTGGCGCAACGGATTCTCGCTGGCGAGTTCGTGGCCGGCGATCGCATCCGGGTCGAGGCCAGTGGCGGCGGGCTGGTGTTCGCCAAGGGCTGAGTGTGCAAACAGCGACGTCAGCGAACTTCCCGACGTCGCGAGCGCTAACATGTAGCCACCCTGGCCGAGCTGCCCTGCCCGTGACTGCGAGTTGCGTTGCCTCGAGCGTTCGCGTCCACCGCCTTCCGCGCGCCCTGCGTAGCGTGGTCGTGGCTGCGCTGTTGCTGGCGCTACCAGCGATTGCCGCCGAGCCGGCGCTTCCAGGGCCGCTACAAGCGCGTTTCCGCGGTATCGACTCCAGCCAGGGCCTGTCGCAGGACAGCGTGATGGCGCTGGTGCAGGACCGGCACGGCTTCGTCTGGATGGGTACCCAGGACGGCCTCAACCGCTACGACGGCCACAACCTGCGCACCTATCGCAGCGGAGAGAGCGAGGACACCTTGGCCTCCGGCTGGGTCTACGACCTCAAGCTCGATGCGCAGGGGGAGTTGTGGGTGGCCACGGCTGACGGCCTGCACCGGCAGCGGGACGATGAAGGTCGCTTCGCACGCTATCGAGTGCGACCGGGTGAGGCCGGTAGCCTGCCCGGCAATGTGATCTACCGCTTGCATCTGGACGCCGCCGGCCGCCTGTGGGTCGGCAGCGACGGCGGCCTGTCGCAGTGGCGCCCCGACCGCGGCGACTTCGACACCTGGACCCCCGCCGATCGCGCGCAGCAGCCGGCACCACACGTGCGCGCGATCGCCGAAGACGGCGATGGCGGCTTGTGGCTGGGCACCGAGGCGGGCTTGCTGCGCTACGACATCGCGCGCCGGACCGTGCTGCCGTCACCGGTCTCGCCGCTGGATGGCCAGGCGATCAACGACCTGCTGCGCGACGCCGATGGCCGACTGTGGGTGGCCAGCGACCAGGAAGGTGTGTTCGTGCGGTCGGCGGACGGTGACCGCTGGCAACGGTTCGCGCCCGATGTGCTGCCGGCCCTGCCGCATCGGCGCACACATCGGCTGATGCAGGACCGCGGCGGCGATATCTGGGTCGGCCACGAAGCGGGCGTCACCCGCTTTCGAGCCGGCGGCGCGGACCGCTGGCAGGCTGAGCTGTACCGGCATCGGCCCTTTCAGCCGCGCGGTCTGGGGCGCGGCCGCGTCAGCAGCATCCTGCAGACCACCGACGGCAGTCTTTGGCTGGGCACCTGGGATGGCGGCGCCAGTGTGCTCAACCGCGCGTACTCGCGTTTCCTCTCCTTCACTCCGGAATCGGAGGCGACCGCGGCGATGCGCGCGCCACAGGTCCACAGTCTGGTCGCCGAAGGCGAGACCCTGTGGCTGGGCACGCTGGGCGGATTGTTCCGCTTCGACCCGCAGACGGCTCGGCTCGAGGGCATGTCGGGAACCGAGGGCCTGGAAGTGTTCGCGGTGGCCTTGGCGCCGGATTCGCTATGGATCGGTACCGGCAGTGGTTTGTGGCGCTTGGATCGGCGCAGTGGCCGCGTGCAGCGCGTGGCGCTGCCTGCGGCAATCGGCAACGCCCGGATCCGCCGGTTGCTGGTCGACGGCGACCGGCTCTGGCTGTTCGCCGAGTTGGCCGGCCTGTACGTATTCGAAGGCCCACAGCTGCGCCTGCTCGCGCAGCATCGGTTTTCCGCCAACGTCAACCGGATACAACGCTTGAATGCGCACAGCGTCGTGGTCTGCGCCAGCGACGGACTGTACTGGCTCGATGGCGAGGGCCGGCAGATCGAACATCGCTCGCCAGTCGATCCGCAGCGGAAGGAGGGGCAGCTGCCTGAGCGTCCGACCGGGATCGAGCGTGACAGCCTCGGCGGCCTGTGGGTGTCGACCTATGGCGGCGGCGTGCTGCGTCTGCTCACCGATGCCGAGGAGCGTCCGCAGTCGGCGCGCTTCGTGGCCGCGACTGCGGGCCTCGGCCTGCGCAACGAAGGCGTCAACGCGCTGATGCTCGACCTGCAGGAACGACTGTGGTTGGCGACCGACCGCGGCATTTCCCGCTACGACCCGCTGCTGCGCAAAGTGCGCAATTTCGACGCCTTCGACGGCGCCATTGCGCGCGGTTATTACTTCGCCGCCGCGGCGCGCACTGACAGCGGCCTGATCGCCTTCGGCAGCAAGGATGGCTTCACCGTGTTCGACCCGGCCATGCCGGCGCCGGATGCGCTGCCGCCCGCGCCCTTGCTGCTCGGCCTTCAGCGCGACAACGTCGAACTGCAGCCGGCCGCGCTGATGCCTGGATCGCCGCTACCGCGCTCCTTGCATCTGCTGCAGGCCTTGGCGCTGCCACCCGGCGGCGGGCGCAGCTTCGCCTTCGACTTCGCCAGCCCGGAACTGGTGATGCCGCAGCGCCTGCGTTACCGCTATCGCCTGGACGACTTCGACCCGGATTGGGTCCCGGTCTCCGGCGGCCGGCTGCAGGCGTCGTACACCAATGTGGCGCCGGGTCGCTACCGCTTCCGCGTGCAGGCCCTCGATGCGGCCGGCCCGGCCGGTGCCGAGACCGTGCTGGCGCTTGAGGTCCAGCCGTTCTGGTGGCAGACCGGCGTCGCGCGCGTCGCTGCCGCGGTGCTGCTGCTGGCCATGGTGCTGCTGCTGCACCTGTGGCGGGTGCGTGCGCTCAATGCGCAACACGCGGTGCTGCGCGCCGAGGTCGACGAGCGCACGCAGGCCTTGAACGAGTCCAAGCGGCGCGCCGAAGCGATGCTGTTGCAGCTGCGTTCGGCACAGGAGAGCCGGGTGGGCGCCGAGCAGGCGTTGCTGTTGTCGCGCCTCGCGGTGGGCCTGGCCCGGCAGCTCGACGGAACCTTGGCGGCCGCGCGCGCTGCGTGTGACGGGCTCGCTGGGCTGATGTCGCACCTGCGGTCACCACAAACCGTCGACCCGAACCTGCCGGCGACGCTGGGCGGGCAGCTGCACTCGCTGGAGCAGGCCATGCGCCAGCTCGACGAGGTCCATGGCGAGCTGATGCAACTGGATACCGAGGTCGACAACGAAGGCGCGTTCGCACTCGATGACTGCTTGACCGAGCTGCGCCCGCAGCTGGACGCGCGCTTTGCCGGGCGTGGCATCGATTGCCGGGTGGCGTGCGCCCCGGGACTTCGCGTACGTGGGCGCTCGCCGGTGCTGGCGCAGGTGCTGTTGCTGCTCGCCGACAACGCCGCCCGGCATGGCTTTGTCGAGGCCGGCGGCATCGTCTGGATCAATGCTCGCCGCATCGCCGCGGGCGAGATTGAACTGCGCTTCGCCGACAACGGCCGCGGCATCGCCGGCGATGCGTTGGAGCAGATCTTCCAGCCCTTCGCCGGCAGCGGCGGGCGGCCGGGGCTCGGCCTGTTCATCGTCCGCCAGCTGCTCGCCCGCGGCTTTGGCGGCGGCATCGAGGCCAAATCGGTGCCGGGCATGGGCAGCGAGTTCGTGCTGTCGCTGCCGGAGGCTGGCGCCGCCGCCGAGACCGCGTCGACGACGCCCTAGAAATCGCAGGACAGTCGCGCGTACACGAAGCGGCCCGAGTAGCCGAACGGCGAGCGGGTCGAGAACGGTACGTTGCCAGTGCCGTTTTGCGAGGCCGGGGAAGCATCGGGGTAGCGGTCGAACAGGTTCTCGGCGCCGAGGGCCAGACGCAGATGATCGCTGAGGTCGAATCGGCCTTCGAAATCGACCAGCACCTTGGCGCTCAGCCAGAAATCGTTGGCCGCGCTGGTGCCCGGGTTGAGCACCTCGCCGTAGTGCGTGGCTTTGACGGTGGCCCCCCAGCGGTCGCGCTGCCAATTGACGACGCCGGCCAGCTTTTCGCGCGGCGGGCTCTTTTCAAAGGTCAGCACATTGATCCGGCCGAACAGCTCCGGCGCCGGGTCCAACGCCGCCAACTCGGCAGTTTCGGGTACGCGGGTGACCTCGGTCTCGCTGTAGTTGCCGGCCAGGGTGAAGTCGAAGCGCCCCCAATCGCTGTCCAGCGGCCAGGTGGCGACCACATCGACGCCGCGCGTTTCGGTATCGACGCCGTTGATGAAGAAGCGCGCTCCGCCGACGCCGGCAAACCCTTGTGCTGCCAGGTAGTTGCGGACATTGGCCTGGGTCAGGTTTTCCGACAGCACGATGCGGTTGTCGATATCGATGCGATAGGCATCGAGCGTCAACGAGAAGGCACCGAAACTCAGCACCAGGCCCAGCGAGGCGTTGACCGACTCTTCGGCTTCCAGCGGCTGCGCGCCCAGCGCTGCTGCCACTGCGTGCGTGGCGGGAAACGTGGTGATCTCGAACGGTACGCCATCGATGAAATTGGTCGAGGTGGTGGTAAAGAACTGCTGTTGCGGCGACGGCGCGCGAAAGCCGTTCTGCAGCGAGCCGCGCAGGGCCAGGCGGGGATTGAAGTCGTAGCGCGCGGCCAGCTTGCCGCTGAGATTGCTGCCGAAGTCCGAATAGTGCTCGGCGCGCACCGCTGCCGAAGCCAGCAGCTTCTCGGTCGGGTTGGCTTCGAGGTCGAGATAGACACCGACGGCGCTGCGATGTTCGTCGAGCTCGTTGGACGGCTGGAAGCCCGGAAACACCTGGGCACCGGCAGCCGCTGGCGAGCCGCCGGGCAGCAGCACGCCGCCGTGGCGATAGGAATCCGGTTCGCCAGCGAAGATCGAGTAGCCTTCGCGGCGCGCTTCCAGCCCGCTGGCGACATTGAGGGCCGAGGCCCAGCCATCGACTTCGACGCCGCGCACGCCGGAGAAGTTGAACACCCACTGGTCGTAATCGAAGCCGCCGGCATCGAACACGGTCTTGCTGCTGGGGCCAATCGAGGCGTTGAGGGTGTTCTCGATGGTGTAGGCCATTTCGTTGCGGCCCCAGACCAGCGAGCTGTCCATGTACCACTCGCCCCACTGCCACTCGACGCCGAAGGCGAAGCTGGCATCGTCGACGTCGGGCGCAATGATCGGCAGGAAACCGTCCGGATAGATCTCGATCACATTGCGTGAGTCGAGCGCGCGCCGGTAGAAACCGGCCGAGCGCGCCTGCCGGTTCTGGTAGCTGGCCCAGCCGTAGCCGCGCGCGCCGCTGGCGAAGTCGAGACTGGCATTGGCGAACAGGGTGCGCTGCTCGACATCGGGTTCGCCGGTCCAGGCGTTGAAGCGCTCGAACTCGGCCTCGCGCGGATCGAAGGCACCGCCGACCAGCGGGTACTGCTGCCGGTGATCCCAGCCGCTGCGTTCGGTGTGTTGTTGATCCTTGTACTCGGCGGTCAGGGTGAGCGACCCCGCCGCACCGAGCTTCAGACCCTTCCAGGCCGAGACAGTCAGCGTCTCGCCATCGCTGACGCGGCGCTCGATGATCGCCGGCGCGCTCCAGGTCGCGCCGGCCGGCGGCGTGCCGGTCGGCGTGGCGTATTCGGAATCGCGCCAACCGTAGGACAGGGTGGCGCCGCCACCGGTATCGGCATTGCGCAGCAATACGTTGATCACGCCGGCGATGGCGTCGGAGCCGTATTGCGCCGAGGCGCCGTCGCGCAGCACCTCGACCGATTGCACGGCTGACAGCGGAATGGTGTTGAGATCGACGGCGGCCGCGCCACGACCGACGGTGCCGTTGATATTGACCAGCGACGCCGTGTGCCGGCGCTTGGAATTGACCAGCACCAGGGTCTGGTCCGGCGCCAGACCGCGCAAGGTTGCCGGGCGGACGGTATCGGTACCGTCGGACAGGGCCGGGCGCGGAAAGTTGAACGAGGGCAGGGCGGCGGCCAAGGCCTGGTTGAGTTCGGGCACGCCGCTGCGCTGTATCTGCGCGGTGGTGACGACATCGACCGCCGCTGCGGTAGTGGTCGCCGAGCGGCCGGACACACGGGTGCCGGTAACGACCACCTGTTCCAGCGTCTTGGCTTCGGGCGGGGCCTCGTCGGTGGCGGGGTCCTGCGCGATGCAGGCGCCCGGCAGGGCAAGGGCGGCCAGCACGGCCAGCGACAGCGTGGAGCGACGTTGCATGGCGAGTACTCCTCGGGCGGTTGAGGGACATCGGATCGGGCAAGCGCTGCCCGTTTTAATACCACCTTAACGATGCGCAGGGAATTCGGGCCGCCGCCGACGGTAGCGGCCACGTACAATGCGCGCCCTATGATCGCCTTCCGTAATTTCGCCCTGCGCCGCGGCGAACGCCTGCTGCTGTCCAATGTCGACCTCACCGTGCACGCGGGGTGGCGGATCGGCGTGATCGGCCGCAACGGCTGCGGCAAATCCTCGCTGTTCGCGGCGATCCAGGGCGAGGTCGAGGCCGATGTCGGCGACATCGATCTGCCCAGCCGGGTGCGGATCGCCTCGGTGGCGCAGGAGACGCCGTCGCTGCCCGACGCCGCGATCGATTTCGTGCTCGGCGGCGACACTGTGGTCGCCAAAGTGTTGGCCGATGAAGCCGCCGCCACGGCAGCCGAGGATTGGGACGCCGTCGCGGCGGCGCACCAGAAGCTGGCCGAGATCAACGGCTATGACGCCACCGCGCGTGCCGGCCGCTTGCTGCATGGCCTGGGCTTTCCGCCAGAAACGCATACACGCGCGGTGTCGGAATTTTCCGGCGGCTGGCGGGTGCGCCTGAACCTGGCGCGGGCGCTGATGATGCCGTCCGACCTGCTGCTGCTCGACGAGCCGACCAACCACCTCGACCTCGACGCGGTGCTGTGGCTGGAGCAATGGCTGCTGAAATACCCCGGCACCCTGCTGATGATTTCGCACGACCGCGAGTTTCTCGACGGCCTGTGCACCCACACCCTGCATCTGCACGAGGGCAAGGGCAAGCTCTACACCGGCGACTACACCGCCTTCGAGCGGCAGCGCGCCGAGCACCTGCGCCTGCAGCAGATCAACCACGAGAAGATGCAGGCCGAGCGCGCGCACCTGCAGAGCTTCATCGACCGCTTCAAGGCCAAGGCGAGCAAAGCCAAGCAGGCGCAGTCGCGGGTCAAGCGCCTTGCCAAGCTGGCCGATACCGAGGCCGTGCGCGCCGAGCGCAACTTCCGCATCAACTTCGCCGAGCCGGTGAAGCTGCCGTTCTCGCTGATCCGCCTGAATCATGTCGATGCCGGTTACGGCGCGACGACCATCCTGCATGACGTCGGCTTTGGCCTCGAAGCCGGCGATCGCGTCGGCCTGCTCGGCCCCAACGGCGCCGGCAAGTCGACGCTGGTCAAGACCCTGGTCGGCGAACTCAAACTGCTGGCCGGCGAGCGCAGCGCGCATCCCGACTTGCGCATCGGCTACTTCGCCCAGCACACGGTCGAGAGCCTGCACGAGGGCCAGAGCCCGCTGTGGCATCTCAAGCAGATCGCGCCGGAGGCCGGCGAGCAGGTGCTGCGCAACTACCTCGGCACCTGGAATTTCGTCGGCGACCGCGCCTTCGAGAACGTCGACGGCTTCTCCGGCGGCGAGCGCGCGCGTCTGGCCCTGGCGCTGATCGCCTATCTGAAGCCGAACGTGCTGCTGCTCGACGAGCCGACCAACCACCTCGATCTGGAAATGCGCGAGGCCCTGGCCGAAGCGCTCTCCGATTTCGATGGCGCCATCGTGCTGGTCTCGCACGACCGGCATCTGATCGGCCTGGTCTGCGAAACCTTCTGGCGCGTCGCCGATGGCCATGTCGAAGCCTTCAATGGCGATCTCGACGAGTACGCAGCGTGGCTGCGCGCCCGCGGCAACGAGACCAGGAGCGTCACCAAAGTCGCGGCGCCGGTGGCGGCAGCGTC
>DASUOA010000074.1:0-4562 GCA_036276895.1 Arenimonas sp.
CGCAGGCGCTGCGAGGACTGATCGTGCCCGCCGCGTCCGGCGGCTCGGCGCAGGTGCGCGGGCTGGGTGTGGTGGTCGATGTCAGCGATGCGCCGCCCGCGGCCGGTGCGCCCAAGCCGGCGCTGGTGTTCCTGGCGCAGCCGCTGTCGTCCGAGCACTTTCGGCTGTGGCTGGAGTGGTGCGTGGCGGAAGGCGTGATTCTCTACTCGCCCTTCGAGGGTGATGTCGAGCGCGGCGCCACTGCCGGATTGTCGGTGCAGGCCAAGGTGCAGCCCTATGTGAACCTGCAGACCTTGAAGAGCTCCGGCATCCGCCTGCGCCGCTTCTATGTCGAGCATTCGCGGGTGCTGCCATGACCGCGCGCGCGCCCCGGCTGGTGCTGCTCAGCTTCGCGCTGCTGGCGCTGATCATGGAAGTGGCGCTGGTCGCCTACTGGAACACCTTGCTCGAGCCGCGCCTGCGCGCCGAGGCGCAGGCGCAGGCGCAGGTGTTGGCGCAGGCGCAAGTGGCCGGCATCGCCCAGGCGTTGGCCCTCGATGATGCCGACTCGCGGGCGCTGCACCTCGACGAAGCGATCGACGGCCTGCTGCTGCTGCGCGATCCCAAGCGCGACGAGCCCTACTTCGAGCGCTTGCAGTTGCGCATCGACTACGAGGCACTCGAGGCCGAGGTCGGCACGCTCGACCGCGACGAAGGTGAAGCCAGCCACAGCGCGTTCCAGGTGCGGGTGCCGCTCTACCATCCGCTGCATGCGCAGCTGATCGGTTCGGTCGAACTTGCGGTGGGCAGTGGCTTCTATCGTGCCTTCAGCAGCGACGTGCGTTGGCAGCTGGTGGGTCAGGGCGCCTTCATCGCCACCTTGCTGGCCCTGCTCGGCGGCGCTCTGGCCTATTTGCTGCACAAGCTGGAGCAGCAGCAATTGGCGCGCCGCGCCGCAGAGCAGGCGCTGGCGGCCAATGAGCGGCAGCTGCAGCACCTGATCGACAACCTCGATCGGTACTTCGTCTACGGGCGCGATGCCGAGGGTCGCATCGTGCGCGTCAGCGACTCGGTGCAGCGCGTGCTGGGCCTCGCGCCGGAAGCCTTGCTGCGCGACGGCGCCGCCCTGCTCACCGACGAGCCGGTCAACATCGCGTCGCTGCAACGGCTGAAGCAGCCGCGCGAGGGCGGCAGCCAGCAGTTCGAGTTCGAACTGCGCGCGGCCGATGGCGCCATCCACCGACTGGAGTGCACGGAAGTGGCGGTGCGCGACCGAAGCGGCCGCATCGTCGCCATCGACGGCATCGCCCGCGACGTCAGCGAGCAGCGGCGCATCGAGGCGGAACTGCGCGAGGCGCGCGACCAGGCGGAAGCCGCCAGCCGTTCCAAGAGCCAGTTCCTCGCCAACATGAGCCACGAGATCCGCACCCCGATGAATGCGGTGATCGGCATGGCCACTCTGCTCGCACGCTCGCCGCTGACTTCGCGCCAACGCGGCCAGCTGGCGCAGCTGCAGGCGTCGGCACGGATGCTGCTCGGCATCATCGACGACATCCTCGACCTGTCGCGCATCGAGGCCGGCCGGCTCAGCATCGTGAGCCGCGACTTCTCGCTCGATGACCTGCTCACCGATCTCACCTCCCTGGTCGGACAGCGTGCCCGTGACAAGCAGCTCGACGTGCTGATCGATTGCGATCCGGCCATTCCCGATCGCCTGATCGGCGACCCGATGCGCCTGCAGCAGGTGCTGGTCAATCTGGTGGTCAATGCCATCAAGTTCACTGAGCGCGGTGCGGTGGTGATCGAGATCGGCTGCCTAGCGCGCGAACACGATGCGCTGCTGCTGCGCTTCGCGGTGCGCGACAGCGGCATCGGCATTCCGGCCGAGGCGCTGCCGCGGTTGTTCGAGCAGTTCACGCAGATGGACGAATCCGACACGCGCAAGCACGGCGGCGCCGGGCTCGGTCTTGCCATCAGCAAGCGCCTGGTGAGTTTGATGGGCGGCGAACTCTCGGCGGAGAGCGAGCCCGGCCGCGGCAGCACTTTCCATTTCGAGGCCCGTCTCGGTCTGGCCGGTAGCATCGCCGAGCCGGTACACAGTCCGCTGCGCGCCGGCCTGCGCGCGCTGGTGGTGGATGACAGTGCCGCCGCCCGTGACATCTTCGGTAACTTGCTGGAGTCGATGCGCTTCGACGTCAGCCTGGCGGACAATGCCGAACAGGCGGTGCAGCTGGTACAGCAGGCGCAGCCGCCGTTCGATCTGCTGCTGATCGACTACCGCCTGCCCGGCTGCGATGGCTTGCATGCGGTACGTGAGTTGCGCCGGCGGCGTCGCCTGCCAGCCAGCGTGATGATCACCGCCTATGCCGACGAAGATCTCGCCAGCGAAGCCGAGCGCAGCGGCGTCGATGTGTTCCTGCAGAAGCCGGTCAGCCCGTCGGCGCTGCACGATGCCGCAGTCGCCGCCTTGCAGCGGCGCGAGGGCGCCCACGTACCCGAACACAAGCACGATGCCGTGCAAAGCTTGCGCTTCCAGTCCGGGCAGCGGGTGCTGGTCGCCGAGGACAACGAGGTCAATCGCGAAGTCGCGGGTGAACTCCTGACCGGCCTCGGCCTGAAGGTAATGATGGCCGAGGATGGCCTTGTGGCCCTGCGCATGCTGCGCGAACAGGACTTCGACCTGGTGTTGATGGATGTGCAGATGCCCGAGCTCGACGGCGTCGAGGCGACACGTCGCATCAAGCAGGATCCGGCGCTGGCGCGCGTGCCGGTGGTGGCGCTGACCGCGCATGCGCTGGACAGCGACCGCGAGCGCTTCCTTGCGGCCGGCATGGACGATTTCCTGCCCAAGCCCATCGATGAGCCCGCTTTGCTGCGCGTGTTGTCGCGCTGGTTGCAGACGGTGGCCAGCGAGACACGTGACGCGCGTGAGCCCGCGTTGCCGGCGGGCGTGCGATTGAACCTGCCGGGCATCGATGTCGAGGCGGCTTTGGCCCGCGTCAATGGCAAGTGGCCCTTGCTGCTGCGTCTGCTCGAGACTTTCCGCAGCCGGCATCAGGATGCTGCCGAGCGCGCCCGGGCACTGCTGGATCAGGGTGACAGCGCCGCCGTCGCGGCCTTGGCGCACACGCTCAAGGGCGCCGCTGCGACGCTCGGCGCCAGTCACGTCGAAGCCACAGCCAAGGCGCTGGAGCAGGCGGTTCGCGCCAATGCCGATGCCCAGGCGCCACTGCAGCAGTTGCAGCAGGCGCTGGCGGCATTGCCCACAGCCGCGGCGGAGCTGATGGACCTCGCTGATCCACCAGCCAGCCGCGTCGATGTGCCGGGCCTGCTGCAACAACTGCAGGATGCCGTGCAGGAACGCCGTTTCGATGCCATCGCGCTGGCCGACTCGTTGCTGCAGAACCTGCCGAGGGCGGTCCGCGAAGAGGAGTGTGGCCATGCGCTGGCGGCGGCAGTGGCGCGTCTCGACTTGCCGGCGGTCGCCGCTGCGCTTGCTGCGATTGACGTGCGTTTGCGTGCGGGAGGTCAGACGCCATGAACCGGCGAATCGCCTTGAGCCCACCGGCGCGCGTGCTGCTGGTCGACGATGAGCCGACCAATATCCAAATCCTTGCCGAAGCCCTGGCCGATACCTGCGAGCTCAGCTTCACCCTGCGCGGCGAGGAAGTGCAGGCCTTGGCCGCACGCCTGCAACCGGATCTGATCCTGCTCGACCTGCTGATGCCAGGCATGCACGGCCTGGAGGTGCTCGCGGCCCTGCGCGAAGATCCGGTCTGCGCCGCGATTCCGGTGATCTTCGTGACCGCCCTGAGCGAGCTCGATGACGAGGCGGCGGGCCTGGAAGCGGGCGCCGTCGACTACATCACCAAGCCGATCAGCCCGGCCATCGTGCGGGCGCGGGTGCAGGCGCATGTCGAGCTCAAGCGTCAGCGCGATCAGCTCGCGCAACTGGCCGAGATCGATGGCCTCACCGGCATCGCCAATCGCCGCCGCTTCGATCGCGAGTTGGCAACGCGCTGGCAGTCGGCGCAGCGCCATGGTGACAGCCTCTGCCTGATGCTGGCTGATGTCGATCACTTCAAGCAGTACAACGACCACTTCGGCCACGGCCCCGGTGATCACTGCCTGCGTGCGGTAGCAGGCGCGCTGGCTGACACGCTCGGACGCAGCGACGATCTGGTGGCCCGCTACGGCGGCGAGGAGTTCGGCATCGTGGTGCGCAGTGGCGACGAGCTGCCGGCTTTGCTGCGCTCGGTACTGTTCGCCGTCGATGCATTGCGACTGCCGCACCCGCTGTCGTCGGCGGCGCCCTGGGTCAGCCTGAGCATCGGTGCGCTGGTGGTCACGCCGCGGCGCGAACAGCCGCTGGAGCTGGCGCTGGCTGCTGCCGATAGCCTACTGTACGCCGCGAAACGCCAGGGGCGGCGACGCGCGTTGTTCCGCCTCTTCGAGGATGCGAGCACCCACAGTGTGCTGCCAGGAGACTCACCATGAGCACCACCACCCGTCGACCAGCGGCAAGCGCCGGACTCGTGCTTGCGCTGCTGCTGTCGTCGCTGCTGCGCGCCGCCGACGACGAG
>DASUOA010000075.1:0-7668 GCA_036276895.1 Arenimonas sp.
CCTGCTGCGCGAGGGCGACGACGAGGAAGCGCCGAACAAACGCTATCTGACGCTGCTCGGCGGGCGCATGCCCAACGGCGTCATGTCGGTCGATGCGGCGCTGCAGCGCTCGGTATTGCAGGGCGGCGAGCGCATGGTGCGGGTCGATCCGGCCGGCAAGGCTTCGCTCAGCCATTTCAAGCTGATCGAGCGTCGCGGCGGGCACAGCTTCTGCGAAGTGCGCATCGAGACCGGACGCACCCACCAGATCCGCGTCCACGCCCAGCACATCGGCCATCCGGTCTGCGGCGACGACAAGTACGGCGACCGCGAGACGAACAAGCGCCTCGCCGAGCAGGCCGGCCTGAAGCGGCTGTTCCTGCACGCGGCGTCGATCGAGTTCGCGCTCGACAGCGGTCGGCGCCCCTACGTCATCAATGCGCCGCTCAGCGACGAGCTGAAGGCGGTGCTCGATCGCCTCGGCGGCTAGCGACTGAGTTCGAACAGCGCCTGCGCCTTGGCGGCGCAGATGAAGTCGTTCTCGGAGATGCCGCCGACGTCGTGGGTGGAGTACCGCACCACGACGCGGTCGTAGTGCACGCCGAGGTCAGGGTGGTGGTCTTCGCGGTGCGCCACGTAGCCCAGGGCGTTCACGAAGGCGAGCGTGCGGTAGTAGTCCTTGAAGCGGAAGGTCTTGCAGATCGCCTTGCCATCTTCGATCACGTCCCAATCCTGCGGGAGCAGGGCGAGCAGGGTGGCGATGCGCTCTTCCGAGAGCAAGTGTTGCGGTCCCTTGAGCGGCTGGCAGTGCGAATCGTGCAGTTCCATGAGCGTGGTCATGCGGCTCTCACGTGGTTCAGGGCGAAGGCCGCTAGAATACGCCCATGATCCAGATTTCCGAATCCGCGCAATCCCATTTCCGCCGTCTTCTGCAATCGCAGGGCGGTGACGCCGTCGGCATCCGCGTCAGCGCCGTCAATCCCGGCACGCCCAAGGCCGACGCTCGGCTGGAGTTCTGCGAGCAGGGCGACCTGCTCGGCGACGAGTGGGCGGTCGAGTGCGAAGGGTTCACTCTGTTCGTCGACTCCGCCAGCGCGCCGTGGCTCGATTCGGCGGAGATCGACTACAGCACCGCGGCCACCGGTGGCCAACTGAGCATCCGTGCGCCGCGCATCAAGGGCGAGGTGCCAAAGGATGGCGCCTCCTTGGTCGAACGCGTGCGCTGGCTGCTCGACACCGAGATCAATCCGCAGCTGGCATCGCACAAGGGCCAGGTGGCACTGGATTCCATCGATGCCGACGGCGTGGTCTACCTGCGCTTCGGTGGCGGCTGCCACGGTTGCGGCATGGCCGATATCACGCTCAAGCAGGGTATCGAGACGACCTTGAAGGCGCGCTTGCCGGAAGTGACCGCCGTGCGCGATGCCACCGACCACAGCACCGGCTCGGCTCCCTACATAAAGCGCAGCTGACTGCGGCCGCGACCGCAGCTTCAGAACTAACCGAAATTTACTGTCGCCATTCCTAGACTCCTGCGCTTCCACAGCAGGGAGCGCAGCGGATGGATGGAAGCGGCAGCCAGGCGTCGGAGGACACTGCGACGTCGGCGTTGCCGCTGCGATTCTCACAACCGCTTGCCGGCCATGCTCGCCCTTGGCGCGTGTGGACGCTGGCATGGCTCGCGGTGGGGCTGTTGCATGTGGCTCTGCTGACGTTGCTGCTGGCGCACCGTCCCGGCGCGACCGAAACGACGCGCAGTGAAGCGATCGTTGTCGAATTCATCACCCGGGTCGAACCACCAAGCGAAGTAGTCGATAGGCCGGCTGCGAAGGCTGAGGCGCTTTCACTGCGCAAGCCCGCAAAGTCGCCCGGGCGAGCGATCCCCACCGCGGCCGCGACACCGGCGGCAGCGACTATCGACAAACCGCTGCGTCTTTTCCGCCCTGACGGCGGCCTGCAATTGCCCGGCACGCTGCTGGCTGACATTGATGCCACGCATCGTTCGCAGCAGGGCTTCGAGTTCCAGATTCCGGGCGTGATCGATGCCGGAAAGTTCATGGAACGCCCAGTGGCTCTGGAATACGAAGCGACGCAGTTCGATGCCTACTGGAAGCCAGACGAAAGCCTGCTCGATGAGCTGCTGCGCAAGGCGATGGAAGCGACCACCAAGGAAGTGCGTATTCCGATCCCAGGTCATCCGGGTTCGAAGATTGTCTGTCACGTCTGGATGCTTGCTGCCGTCGGCACCTGCGGCGTGCGCAACAACGCGGACGGCTATCGTGTCGAGCGCGACGACCCGAACACGCTGGATGAGGAGGAAGCCAAGCAGTGTCAGGTGTGGTGGGAGCGCATCGTCGCTTCGGAAAGCCAGGACATCTGGCGCAAGACCCGCGACCTCTACGAACGCGAATGTCGCAAGCCGCTGCTCAAGCGTGCAGCCTTGCCGGAGTGATCGCCGGAGCGTCGGGAGTTGCGCGACAACCGGTGCGTACAAACAGAAAGGGCCCCGAAGGGCCCTTGGAATGTGTTGCTGACGATACTCAGCGCTTTGCGGAAGCGCTGAGATCGTGCAGTTCGCCGCCTTGCTGGGCGTAGAACACGGCGAGGTCACGCATGTCCTGCTCGCTCAGCGCGCCTGCAAATCCGGCCATGATGGCGTTCACGCGGGCCCCCGACTTGTAGTCCTTCAAGGCCTTGACCAGATAGTCGGCGTGCTGGCCGGCGAGCTTCGGGTACTGCGGGTCCACGCTTTCGTTGCCGGTGGGGCCATGGCAGGCGGCGCAGGTCTTGGCCTTTTCCTGGCCGGCAGCGAGATTGCCCTTGACCGAGGTGGCAGCGGCGCTGCCAGTAAAGGCGAGCAGGGCGAGGGCGGCGGTGAGGCGGATCGACATGGTCTGCGGTCCCTTACTTGGCAGGCTGCTGGCTGGAGAGGTAGGCGGCGATATCGGCGATGTCCTGCTCCGAGAAGCTTTCCGCCTGCGCCTGCATGGTCGGGTGACGACGCTCGCCCTTGCGATAGGCATTCAGCGCGTTTACCAGATACTGCTCGTTCTGCCCGCCGATCTTCGGTACCCGGTAGCTCGGGTAGGCGTTCTTGTAATCGGCGATGCCGTGGCAGCCGGTGCAGGTGTAGAACAGGGCCTTGCCGTTATCGGCGTCGCCCTTGGCGACGGCGGATTGGGCAGCGGCGGCAAGCACCAGGGTGGCGGCAATCGACAGGATTGGCTTCATCGGGATTTCCGGCTCTCGAAGGTCGGTCAGGCGACGTTAAACCGGAATTATATCCCGCGCATCCAAATGCAGACAGGGGGCGGCCCGGGTGTTGCCCTGTTTGCCGTTGTCAGATGGACGAGTCCGCACTTCACGGTCGAGACGCCGCGCCTCCCCCAACCAATGGCATACGGACTTCCGGCATATGCGCGTGAAGGCGCGACCCCTGTACTGTTCTATCCGACTAAAACACCCACCCCCAAGGGACCCGTCATGACCGCTCGCCCGAACTCTCCCGTACTGCGTTACAGCTTGATGCTGGGCCTCGCCGCGGCCTTTGCGCTGACCGGCTGCTCTGGCAGCGAGCCCACCGAGGACGCCAAGACCGCCGAACAAGGCAAGGAAGAGAAGAAGGTCGAATCGGTGCCGGTCGAAGTGGCCGCCGTGACCAAGCGCAACATCTCGGCGAGCTACACCGGCACAGCCAATCTCGAGGCACCGGCCGAAGCCAGCGTGGTCGCCAAAACCTCCGGCGTAGTGCTGCAGATTCTTGCCGAGGAAGGCGATGCGGTGAAGGCAGGTCAGGTGTTGGCCCGCATCGATCCGGAGCGGCCGCGTCTGGAAATGGAGCGCGCCCGCGCCACCGTGCGCAAGCTTGAGAACAACTACCGCCGCTCCCAGGAGCTTCTGGCGCAGAAGCTGGTCAGTACCGAGGCCAGCGACCAGATCCGTTACGACCTCGAGTCGGCCCGCGCGAGCTACGAGCTCGCCCAACTCGAACTGTCTTACACCAGCATCATCGCGCCGATTTCCGGCGTGATCGCGCAACGCATGGTTAAGCCCGGAAACTTGCTCGGCCTGAACGCGCCGGTGTTCCGCATCGTCGATAATTCGCAGCTCGAAGCCGTACTGAATGTGCCGGAGCGGGAGTTGGCAACCATGAAGCAGGGCCTTGCCGTGCGCATGCAAGTCGATGCCGTGCCGGGCCAGAGCTTCGAGGGCCGGATCGATCGCATCAGTCCGGTGGTGGAAGCCGGCAGCGGCACCTTCCGCGTGGTCACCGCGTTCAACAGCGACGGCACTCTGCGCCCGGGCATGTTCGGGCGGCTGGAGATCGTCCACGACCAGCGCCAGGATGCACTGACCCTGCCGCGCGTGGCCTTGCTCGAGGGCGAAGGCGAGGCGGCGGTGTTCGTGGTGCGCGACGGCAAGGCGGCGCGGACGCCGGTCGAGCTGGGCTTCGTCAACGGCACCTACGCCGAAGTGCGCGCCGGAGTCGCCGAGGGCGACCAGGTGGTCACGGTGGGCAAGGTCACCTTGCGCGATGGCGTCCAGGTGGAAGTGGTGAACCTCCCAAAGCAAGAAGGTGAAGGCGCTGCGCAAATCGCCCAGGCCGCCGCCAACTGAGGCCTGAACCATGAGCCTGATCGAGATTTCCACCCGCCGTCGCGTCACCATCGCGATGGCGACGTTGACGATAGTGCTGTTCGGCCTGATCGCGCTGGGTGACCTCAAGGTCAACCTGTTGCCCGACCTCAGCTACCCGACGTTGACGGTGCGTACCGAGTACACCGGTGCCGCGCCCAGCGAGATCGAGAATCTGATCACCGAGCCGGTCGAGGAATCGGTCGGCGTGGTCAAGAACCTGCGCAAGCTGCGTTCCGTGTCGCGTACAGGTCAGAGCGACGTGATCCTCGAGTTCACCTGGGGCACCGACATGGATCGCGCCAGCATGGAGGTGCGCGACAAGCTCGAGCTGATGCGTCTGCCGCTCGAAGCGAAGAAGCCGGTGCTGCTGCGCTTCAATCCCTCTACCGAACCGATCATGCGCCTGACGCTGTCGAGCGACGGCAAGGCTAGCGGCAACGAAGCTGCCGAGTTGATGCGTTTGCGCCGGCACGCCGACGAGGAGCTCAAGAAGCGCCTCGAGCCGACCGAAGGCGTGGCCGCGGTCAAGGTCTCGGGCGGTCTCGAAGACGAAGTGCAGGTCGACATCGACCAGCAGCAGCTAGCCCGGCTCAATCTCAGCGTTGGACAGGTGATCGATCGCCTGCGCAGCGAGAACGTCAACATCTCCGGCGGCCGCATCGAAGAAGGCAGCCAGCGCTACCTGGTGCGCACCATCAACCAGTTCGTGAACCTCGATCAGATGGGCGAGCTGCTGGTGGCAAACCAGGACGGCGTGCCGATCCGCTTGCGCGATGTCGCCACCGTGCGCCAGGGCTACAAGGAGCGGGAAGCCATCATCCGCCTCGCTGGCAACGAAGCCGTCGAGCTCGCGCTTTACAAGGAAGGCGATGCCAACACCGTGCAGGTGGCCGACCGGATCAAGCAGGTACTCGAGCGTCTGCGCGAGGATTTGCCGCCGGGCGCGGTGCTGACCGAAGTCGACGACCAGTCGGTGTTCATCCGACAGGCCTTGTCGGAAGTGCGTTCCGAAGCGCTGATCGGCGGTTCGCTGGCGATCCTGATCATCTTCTTCTTCCTGCGCAATGGCTGGAGCACGCTGGTCATCGGCCTGTCGCTGCCGGTGTCGATCATTGCCACCTTTTTCTTCATGGGCCAGTTTGGGCTCAGTTTGAACGTGATGTCGCTGGCGGGCTTGGCGCTTGCCACCGGCATGGTGGTGGATGACTCGATCGTGGTGCTGGAAAGCATCGCCAAGGCGCGCGAGCGTGGCCTCGGCATCATCGAGGCGGCGGTGACCGGAACTCGGGAAGTGGGTATGGCGGTGGTGGCATCGACGCTGACCACGGTGGCGGTGTTCTTCCCGCTGGTGTTTGTGCACGGCATCGCTGGCCAGCTGTTCCGTGACCAGGCACTGACCGTTGCGATCGCCATGCTGATGTCGCTGATCGTCTCGCTGACCTTGATTCCGATGCTCAGCTCGCTGAAGGCCAAATCGCCGATGGGCTTTGAGCCCGAGAGCGGCGACGAGCGGCCGCTGTGGCGACAGTTGCTCGGTTTCATGGGCGAATTGCTGCGCTTTCCGATGCAAGCAGCGACTCATGGCGTGGTCAGTGCCGGCCGCGGCCTGCTGTTGCGCCGTGTGGCATGGGTGCTGTTGCTGCCGCTGAAGCTGGCCTTGTTGCCGGTGCTCCTGCTGGTGCTGCTGCTGGCCTTCGTTGCGCCTTGGCTGCTGTTCGCGCTGGGATGGCTTGGCACGTTGTTGGGGCGTGGTTCCACGGCAACGATCGGGCGTCTGCTTCATGCCATCGCCGCGGTGTTGATGCGTGGCTACGACCGCGTTGAGTCGGCCTATGCCCGCATGCTGCCGAGCGCGCTCAAGCGTCCAGGGCTGGTGCTGGGCAGCGCGACATTGGCCTTCGCCGCCGCCTTGGCCGTATTGCCGACCCTCGGCCTCGATCTGATCCCGCAATTGGCGCAGGATCGCTTCGAAATGACGGTGAAGCTGCCGCCGGGTACCCATCTGCGCGATACCGATGCGATGGTGCGTGCCCTGCAAAGCCAGCACAGTGGCGACCCCGACGTGCGCACCATCTACGGCGTCAGCGGCAGTGGCACGCGCCTGGATGCCAGCCCCACCGAATCCGGCGAGAACATCGGCAAGCTGACCGTGGTGATGGCACCCGGCAGTGGCGAGCGCGAGGAAGCCGCGGCCATCGAACGCTTGCGCCAGACCATGCAGTCGCATTCGCAGGCCGAGGTGAAGTTCGGGCGCCCTGAGCTGTTCTCGATGGCAACGCCGTTGGAAGTGGAGCTGCGCAGCAGCGACCTTGGCGCGCTGGAGCGGGCTGGTCGCGAGCTGGCGGCACGGATGGCCGGTGACGACCGCTTCGCCGATATCAAGTCCACGGTCGAGTCCGGCTATCCGGAAGTGCAGATCCGCTTCGACCAGGAACGTGCCGCAACCCTGGGCTTGACCACCCGTCAGATCGCCGACCAGGTCGTGCGCAAGGTCCGTGGCGAAGTGGCTACGCGCTACAGCTTCCGCGACCGCAAGATCGATGTGCTGGTGCGTGCACAGGAGGATGATCGCGCCTCGGTCGAAGACCTGCGAAAGCTGATCGTCAACCCGCAGAGCGAGCACCCGGTGACGCTTGATGCCGTGGCCGAGGTCATCTCGACCAGTGGCCCGAGCGAGATCCACCGCACCGACCAGACCCGTGTCGCCATCGTCTCGGCCAATCTTCGCCATGGCGATCTCGGTGCGGCGGTGGCCTCGGTGCAGCGACTGGCGTCGGAGAAGCCGCTGGCGGCTGGCGTGCGCCTGCACGTGGGCGGGCAGGGCGAGGAGCTGCAGGAGTCGGTCAACTCGATGCTGTTCGCCTTCGGCCTGGCGATATTCCTGGTCTATCTGGTGATGGCCTCGCAATTCGAGTCCTTGCTGCATCCGTTCGTGATCATGTTCACCATCCCGCTGGCGCTGGTCGGCGCCGTGCTCGCCCTGTTGGTCACCGGCAACAGTATCTCGGTGGTGGTGAGCATCGGCCTGATTCTGCTGGCCGGCATCGTGGT
>DASUOA010000076.1:0-15313 GCA_036276895.1 Arenimonas sp.
CGCTGATCGAGGTGCCCATACCCTTGTTGTCCGGGTTGAAGATGTCCGCACCGGCAATACCGGTGACCTCGACCGCAGCCAAGGTGGTGGTGGCGGCAACGCCGATCTGGCCATCAACCACAGCCACAGTGGCCAGCGGCAGGTACACGCCCTCGCGCACGACGGTCTGGCCGTCCTTGGTGAAGGTCACGGTGTAGGGGCCACCGACGCGCAGACCGCGGGCGGCGTAGCGGCCCGCGGCGTCGGTCGTGGCATTGCTGCTGGTGCCGGACGCGACGTGGGTGATGGTCACCTGGGCGCCGGCGATCGGCGCGCCGTCTCCGGAGACAAGGCGGCCGCCGACGGCCGACGACGTGGTCTGGGCAAAAGCCGGCGCTGCCGCAAGGGCGAGGGCCAGGCCGAGGGACAGCTTCGACAGCCGGGCGCGGTTGCGATTGGTCATGGTGTTAACCCCAATGGATTGGTACGTGGAATTGATTGGCGGCGTCCTGCCGCGGTGCCGCCGGCAGCCCGGGGCTGCACGAAATCCTGAAAAGCGCGCCGGGACACGGCCCCAAGGGGCGGTCCCGGCAATAACAATAGCTTAACAGACTAGGCCGTACGGATGACATCACGATGACAACTTCCCCAAGTCGTCACGGGCCGTCTGGTTTAACGCAGAGCCAACATCGGATCAAGTGCCGCCCGACTAGCGGACGGGCAGCGAACCGAGGTAGACCGCCAGCCCGTCCAGCAGCATCTGCACCGACAAGGCGACCAGCAGCATGCCCATCAGCCGCTCCATGGCGACCAGCAGGCGGTCGCCCATGATCCGCTGCAGGTAGGTGGCCGAAAACAGGATGACGGCGGTGCCAAACCAGGCCAGCAACAGGGCCAGGCTCCAATCGCCGAGGCGCTCGGGCTCTTTGCTGCCGAGCAACATCACCGCCGCCATCCCCGAAGGCCCGGCGACGAAGGGGATGGCCAGCGGCACGATGAAGGGCTCGCCGGTCGAGGACTCGCCGTACAGGCTGTCGCTGCTGGGGAAGATCATGCGCAGGCCGATCAGAAACAGGATGATGCCGCCGGCGATCGACACCGACTCCTGGCGCAGGTGCATGGCAGCCAGCACGTACTGGCCGCCGAGCAGGAAGGCGAACAGCACGCCGAGCGCGATCAGCAACTCGCGGGCGACCACGATCCGCCGCCGTGCGGGCGGCAGGTTCTTGAGCAGGCTGAGGAAGACCGGGATGTTGCCCAGCGGGTCGAGGATCAGGAACAGCAGCAGCGCCGCGGACAGGGTGGTCATGGCTCAGCTCGGTCGGGGCGCCCAGATGCGGCCACGCTGCGCCGAACCAGCGGCGCTGAGCAGATGCACGCAGGCGGGTGCATACAGCGCCGGGGATGGGCAGCGGCTGGCGGCCTCCTCGACGTAGGCACGGGAACGGATGTCGCTGCGCATCGGCCCGGGGCGCAGGCAGGACACGCGCACGGGACCGGACTCGGTCTCGTCGTGCAGCATGCGCGTAAGGTGCTCGACGCCGAGCTTGGCGAGCCCGTAGGCACCCCAGTAGGCGCGGCCGACGCGCTCAGGCTCGTCGCTGACGAAGACCACGGCACTGTCGGGCTGCTCGCGCAGGCGCGGAAGGCAGGCCTGAGTCAGCAGCCAGGGCGCGGTGAGGTTGACGTGCAGATTGCGCAAGAACTCCTCGGGCGCGGTCGCCTCGAGCGGCGCCAGCCCCTTGAACTCGGCGGCGCAGTGCAGGACGCCGTGCAGCCCGCCCAACTCGCCGGCAAGTTTGTCGGCCAGTTGCTCGTAGTCGGCGGGATCAGCGCCGGCCAGGTCCATCGGATACAACGCCGGCTCGGGGCCGAGCACTTTCACCGCGTCGTAAACGCGATTGAGCTTGGGCAGCTTGCGACCGAGCAGCACCACGGTGGCGCCGGCCTGCGCGCAGGCCTTCGCCGCCTCGCTGCCGAGGCCGCCATGGGCGCCGGTGACCAGGATCACCCGCCCGGCCAAGGCGCCGGGCTGCAACGCCGGTATCGCCTCGACCGCGTTGCTCATGCGGCCTTCTGGGCCTCGGCGACGATGCGCGCGAGTTCGCCGGCCTGGTGCAGTTCGACGGTGATGTCGCAGCCGCCGATCAGCTCGCCGTTGACGAACAGTTGGGGAAACGTCGGCCAATCGGAATAGCGCGGCAGGTTGGCGCGGATCTCCGGCTCTTCGAGCACGTTGATGGTGAAGAGCGTCGCACCGGCTTCCTTCAGCGCCTGGCTGGCGCGACTGGAAAAGCCGCACATCGGGAACTGCGGCGTGCCCTTCATGAACAGCACCACCGGGTGCGAGGTGACGATGTCCTTGATGCGCTCGAGGACTGGATTGCTTGCCATTGACCAAGACTCCACTGCATTTCACGGAGCGGCCACCGGGATGGCCGCGGGAACGGGCTAGAATTATAGGGCTTGGCGCCCCGCGCCGCGTGCATCGCCCACCTTCAACCGGAGACCGTAATGGCCATCGAACTGCCCGCCCTGCCCTATGAGCGCAACGCCCTCGAGCCGCATATCTCGGCCGAGACCATCGAGTTCCACTACGGCAAACACCACCAGACCTACGTCACCAACCTCAACAACCAGATCAAGGGCACCGAGTTCGAGAACCTCGACCTGGTCGAGATCGTGCGCAAGTCGCAGGGTGGCATGTTCAACAACGCCGCCCAGGTGTGGAACCACACCTTCTACTGGAACTGCCTCAAGCCGAACGGCGGCGGCGAGCCCAGCGGCAAGCTGGCGGACGCCATCAACAAGGCCTTCGGCAGCTTCGCGGCGTTCAAAGAGCAGTTCAGCAACACCGCGCTGACCACCTTCGGCTCCGGCTGGGCCTGGCTGGTGCAGCGTCCGGACGGGTCGCTGGCCCTGGTCAGCACGTCGAATGCTGCAACGCCGCTGACCGGCAACGACACTCCGCTGCTGACCTGCGACGTCTGGGAACACGCCTATTACGTCGACTATCGCAACGCCCGCGCCAAGTACGTCGAGGCGTTCTGGAACCTGGTGAACTGGGACTTCGTCGCCGGCCAGATGGCCTGATGGGCGACGCGCCGCTGCTCGCCATCGACGGGCTGTCCTGCAGCTATGCGGGGCAGCCGGCGGTGCGCGCGCTGAGTCTGGAGCTGGCCGCCGGCGAACTCGGCTGCCTGCTCGGGCCCAGCGGCTGCGGCAAGACCACACTGCTGCGCAGCATTGCCGGCTTCCACGACGCCGATGCCGGCGCGCTGCGCTTGCGCGGCGTCGATGCGCGAGGCCTCGCACCGGAGAAGCGGGGGCTCGGCTTCGTGTTCCAGGATCTGGCGCTGTTTCCGCACCTGACGGTTTCGGACAACGTCGCCTTTGGCCTGCATCGCCTGCCACGCCGCGAGCGCGCCGGACGCATCGCGGAAACGCTGGCGATGCTTGGGCTGGACGGCATGGCGCAGCGCTATCCGCACGAGCTCTCGGGCGGCCAGCAGCAACGCGTCGCCTTGGCACGCTCGCTGGCACCGCGCCCGGATCTGCTGTTGCTCGACGAGCCGTTCTCCAGCCTCGATGCCGACTTGCGCGGCCGCCTGCGCGATGAGCTGCGTGCCCTGCTCAAGCGCCTGGGCATCGCCGCGCTGCTGGTGACCCACGACCAGGAGGAAGCTTTCGCCTTCGCCGACACGGTCGGGGTGATGCGCGAAGGCCGCTTGCTGCAGTGGGCGCCGGGTTTCGATCTCTACCACCGGCCGGCGACGCCGTTCGTGGCGTCGTTTGTCGGCGAAGGACGCTTCCTGCGCGCGCAGGTGGTATCCGACTGCTGCGTCGCCTCACCGCTGGGCGAGCTGTGCATCAATGGGCCGATGCCCTGGGCCCGCGGCAGCACGGTGCGGGTGCTGCTGCGCCCCGACGATATCGTGCCGGCCGAAGAAGGCGGCATCGAAGCAATCGTCAGTGCCATCGCCTTCCGCGGCGCCGAAACCCTGCACACCCTGAAGCTGCCCGATGGCACTTCACTCAGCGCCTTGCTGCCCAGTCACCAGCAACGCGAACCGGGCCAGCGGCTGCGCATCCGCACCGATCTCGAACACGTAGTGGTGTTCGCCGACGACGGCGAAGACTAGCCGCGTCGTCGTCCTAGGCGTCGCGCAACCGCGCGACTACCGGCGCCACCTGCGTCTCGCGACCCAGCATCGCACCGACCCGCTCCAGCGCCTGCGCCAAGGCCTCGCGGCTGTCTTCGCGCAGGGTTGCGTGACCGACCTTGCGGCCCTCGCGCGAAGTCTTGCCGTAGTCGTGCCAATGTCCGCCGACTTCGGCCAGCACCGCGCCGGCATCGGGCAGTTCGCCGATCCAGTTCAACATGCAGCTCATGCCCAAGGCCCGCGTGCTGCCCAGCGGCAATCCGGTGACAGCACGCAGGTGGTTCTGGAACTGCGAGGTCTCGGCGCCTTCGATGGTCCAATGCCCGGAGTTGTGTACCCGCGGCGCCATCTCGTTGGCGAGCAGTTCGCCATCGCGGACGAACAGTTCCAACGCAAACACTCCAACGTAGTCGAGCCGCTCAGCCACCGCGCGCGCATGCGCGATGGCGCGCTCGGCCAGCGATTGCGGCACCGAGGCCGGCGCCAAGCTGGCGGCGAGGATGCCGGACTCGTGCCAATTCTCGGTCAAGGGCCAAGTGCGAAACTCGCCCTTGCGGCCGCGCACCGCGACCACCGACAGCTCGCGCTGGAAGGCGACGAAGCCCTCCAGAATCAAACCCACCGTGGCGGCCTGCGCACCCAAGGCCTCCCACGCGCCATCCACATCGGCCGTCGTCTTGATGCGGAACTGGCCCTTGCCGTCATAGCCGAGGCGGCGGGTCTTGAGGATGCAGGGCGTGCCGAGCCGCGACACCGCCGCATCGAGCGAGGCGCGGTCGATGATGTCGGCAAACTCGGGCACCGGAATGTCCAACTCGCGAAACAGGCTTTTCTCTGCCAACCGATCCTGCGCCACGGCCAGCGCGCGCGGATTGGGAAACACCGGCACCCGCTCGGCAAGCCAGCGTGCGCTTTCGGCCGGCACGTTCTCGAAGTCGAAGGTCGCGACATCGACCGCGGCAGCAAACTCAGCCAGAGCCACCTCGTCGCGGTAGTCGCCGACCTGCAGCGGTGCGAACTGTCCGGCGCAGGCATCGGAGGTGCTGTCGAGGACGCGGAAGCGCAGGCCGAGCGGCGCACCGGACAGCGCCAGCATGCGTGCCAGTTGGCCGCCACCGAGGATTCCGACAGTGATGGTCATGGCTGACGCGGATCGGGCTGGTCGAGCACGGCGCGGGTCTGCTCGGCGCGGAAGGCATCGAGCGCGTCACGCACCGCGGGCATCTCTGCCGCCAGCAAGGCAGCTGCGAAGAGTCCGGCATTGGCGGCGCCAGCCTGGCCGATGGCAAAGGTCGCCACCGGAACCCCCGCGGGCATCTGCACGATCGACAGCAGCGAGTCGAGTCCGGACAACGCCTTGCTCTGCACCGGCACACCCAGCACCGGCAGCGGCGTCATCGCCGCGATCATGCCGGGCAAGTGCGCGGCACCACCGGCGCCGGCGATGATCGCGCGCAGGCCGCGATCGCGCGCGGTCTTCGCATACTCGACCAGCAGCTCCGGCGTGCGATGCGCCGAGACCACGCGCACCTCATGCGCGACGCCGAGCGCATCGAGCTTGGCGACCGCGTGTTGCATCGTGTCCCAGTCGGAGCGGGATCCCATCACCACCCCGATCAGCGGGGTGGTGCGTTCGGCGCCTTGGTTCATGGCGGGCAGCTCGGGCAAAACGCTATTCTAGACGCCTCGCACCGCCGGACAACCCCGCCCCATGGATCGCAAGCTGCTCGACATCCTCTGCTGCCCGACCAGCAAACAGCCGCTGGCCCTGCTAAGCCGGAACGAGCTCGACGCGCTCAACCGCGCCATCGCGGCAGGCGGCATCACCCGCGCCGATGGCAGCGCGCAGTCCGAGGCCGTGGCCGAAGGCCTGATCACCCGCGACCGGCGCCAGGTCTACCGCATCGAGGACGGTATCCCGGTGCTGCTCGCCGATGAAGCGATCGCGACCGCCCAGGTCGACGGCTTTCCGCGCTGATCCGGCGGCACACGAGAAGCCGATGAACCCGACTTCCGTCGACCCGGCCGTTATCGCGGCCGACGTGCAACGTGCACTGACCGAGGATCTCGGCAGCGGCGACGTCACCGCCAGCCTGCTTCCCGAGGCGCCCGCGCAGGGCTACGTGATCGCCAAAGAGGGCGCGGTGATCGCCGGCCGGCCGTGGTTCGATGCCTGCTTCCTCGCGTTGGACGCCGACATCCGCATCGACTGGCGGATTGCCGAGGGCGCGCGGGTCGCGGCCGGCACCGTGCTGTGCACGCTCAGCGGCGCGTCGCGCGCCTTGGTTTCGGCGGAGCGCCCGGCCTTGAACTTCCTGCAGACACTATCGGCCACTGCTACCGTCACCGCCGACTACGTGGCGGCGGTAGCGGGTACCCGCGCACGCATCCTCGACACCCGCAAGACCCTGCCCGGCCTGCGTCAGGCGCAGAAATACGCGGTGCGCGTCGGCGGCGGCAACAATCACCGCATGGGCCTGTTCGACGCGGTGATGCTGAAGGAAAACCACATCCACGCCGCCGGCAGCATCGCCGCCGCGGCCGCGCAGGCGTGCAGCCGCTATCCGCAGCTGCCGCTGATCATCGAAGTGGAAACGCTCGACGAATTGCAGCAAGCGCTGGCCACCGACTGCGATCGCATCCTCATCGACGACTTCAGCCTGGCGCAGATGCGCGAGGCGGTGGCGATCGCCGCGGGGCGCAGGCCGCTCGAAGTTTCCGGCGGCGTTTCGCTGGAGCGGGTGCGCCAGATCGCCGAAACCGGCGTCGACTGCATTTCGATCGGCGCGCTGACCAAGCACGTGCGCGCCATCGACCTGTCGCTGCGACTGGGAACGGCGCCCGTCTGACCGGCGCCGATTCGGCGGCTCAGCCGCGAGCGAAAATCAGTGCCACGATGGCGATCACCGCCGCCGCCGCGAGCATGATCGGAACCCACTTGCTGAGGTTGCTGCCATTGCCCGATTTGGCAGCCGCGACGGGCGCTACTGCAGGCTTGGTCGGCGCCGACGGGTCCATGCCCGGGGCGACCAGGATGAAGCGGATGGCATCCAGCCGCAGCTCGTCGCCAGCATTGAGAAAACCTTGCTGGACGCGCTTGCCGTTGATGTAGGTGCCGTTCGACGAACCAAGATCTTCCACCGACACGCCTTCGGGCGTGGGCTTGACCAATGCATGCCGGCGGGAGATCTCGTCGGCGGCCACGGAAATATCGCACTCGGCTGCGCGACCGATCGACAGCGGACCGGAGATCGGGAACACCTTGCCGAACACCGCGCCGGAGACCCCGCGCAGCAGGTACTTCGGAATCGCCATGCGCACCCGGGTGGCACCGGAGTCGTCGTCCGGGTTGTAGGCCGGGGCCGAGGACGCGGCAGACGGCGACGACGCCGAACCGCCCTTCACCGCTTCAATGGCGACGTACTTCGCCAGCACCGGACCGATCTGCACCTGGTCGCCGTTGCGCAGTGCCATCAGGTCGGTGACGCGCTTGCCGTTGACCGAGACCTCACCGCCACCGGGCGGCAGCTGCAGGTTGGCGCCGGTGCCGGTGACATGGATCTCGCAGTGCAGGCCCACGATGCCCGGCTGCTCGAGCACGATGGTGCAGTCCATCGACGAGCCGATGCGGTTGACGCCGGGGCTGAGCAAGGCCTGGGCGTGTTCGCCGTGGGGAAACACCAGCTTCATCGGGCTCTCCTGAAGACCGCGGCGGGCTGCCGCTGGACATGACGGGCTATCTTAACTAGGGCTTCACGCCAGTGGCAGGGGGTGCCTGCTTGTAGGCAACGCAAACCGCCCACACACTGGGACGATGACCACGACCCTGATCATCCTCATCCTCGCCGCCATTGGCCTGGCCTTCTGGTCGGCCGGTCGCGCTGCCGCCGAGACCGCCGTAGTGCACGGGCGCCGCGCCTGCGAAGCAGCCGGGGTGCAGTGGCTGGATCAATCGGTGCATCTGCGCGCGATGCGGTTGCGCCGCGGCAGCGACGGCCGACTGGGCTGGGAGCGGGTGTTCCAGTTCGAATACTCCAGCGGCGGCGATGATCGCCAGGCCGGGCGACTGACCCTGTTCGGCACGCGACTGGTGGCCTTGGTCGGGCCGATGCCGGCGGCGCCCACGGTTTACACCGGCCAGTTCACTTGACGATCTTCAGGTGTCCGGCACGGCGCGGCGCCTCGCTGGGCTCGGGCGCCGGCGGCGGGGAGTCCGGCGGGAGTTCGGCGCCATCATCGGGCAGCATCATGCCCTGCCCGGTTTCCTGGGCGTAGATCGCCATCACCGCCGGCAGCGGCACCACCACCTGCTGGCTGACGCCACCGAAGCGGGCGAGGAACCGGACGTCGCGATTGCCCATGTCCAGTTGCGCGATCGCGCGCGGCGCCAGGTTGAGCACCACGCGTCCGTCCTGAACCGTGCTGGGCGGCACCTGCAGGCCATCGCGCGCGGCATCGACCAGCAGATAGGGCGTCATGCCGTTGTCGTTGATCCACTCGTACAACGCCCGCAGCAGGTACGGACGGTTGGAACTCATCAGCGGGACGTTCTCGCTCAAGCCGCAATCTCGCGCAGCAGTTTTTCCTCGGCGGTGAGACTACGGGTGAAGCCGGGATTCCGGAAGATGCGCATGCCGTAGTCCTCGATCGGCTTGCACTCCTTGGGCAGCTGCACGCCGAGCGCATCGAGGCGCCAGATGATCGGCGCCATCGCGCAGTCGGCCGGGCTCATTTCCGGATTGAGGAAGAACTTGGACGCCTTGAACAGCGGCAGCGACGCGATCAGCAATTCCTTCAAGCGCTTGCGGCCGGCCTCGGCCTGCGCCTTGGCGCCATGCTGGATCGCCTGCACATGCGGTACCCATTCGTGCTCCAGCCGCAGCATGGCCAGGCGCAAGCGCGCCCGCGACAGCGGGTCGACCGGCATCAAGGGCGGGTGCGGGTAACGCTCGTCGAGGTATTCGGTGACCACGGAAGCGGCGTACAGCACCAGATCGCGTTCGACCAGGGTCGGCACCGAGTGGTAGGGATTGAGATCAACCAGATCTTCCGGCGGATTAGTCGGATCGACCGGCACCAGTTCGTAACTGACGCCTTTGGCGGCCAGCACCAGTCGTACCCGGTGGCAGACCACGCAGTCGCGCGCGGAGAACAGGGTCAGGGCATTACGCAGTCGTGGGCTGGCAGCCATAGATGTCCCTCGGTGGGCCAATCACCGGCCGGGTCGGCCGGGTCGCTCAAGCCCTAACCCTGCCCGAAATGCCCTGTGGCCCGCAAGCCACCCGTGGCAAAGCCGGTCAACCCGGAAACGACGAGGCCGCCCGAAGGCGGCCTCGCGGGGCATCCCGGTGGTGTGCCGATTAATGCACGTCGCGCCAGAACTCCAGCTTCAGCAGGTAGGCGATGAAGGTGAAGAAGGACAGGAACAGCACCACCCAGACGCCGATTGAGTAGCGCTTGAGCGCTGCCGGCTCGGCGGTGTACTGCAGGAAGGCGGTGAGGTCGCGCGCGACGCGATCGTATTCCTGCGGACTCAGGCGGCCCGGGCTGACCAGCTCGAGCCGGTCGATCTGGGCGGCGGCACCCTCGGTGACGGGCTTGTAGACCGCGCGCTGCAGTCCCTGCAATTCCCAGAGCACGTGCGGCATCGAGGCACCCGGGAAGACCGTGTTGTTCCAGCCCAAAGGACGGGTTTCGTCGAGGTAGAAGCCCTTGAGGTAGCTGTACACCCAGTCCGGGCCACCGAGCTTGGCACGCGCCACCAGGCTGAGATCCGGCGCGGCCTTGCCGAACCACTTCTCGCCCTTTGCCGGGTCGAAACCAGTGTGGATGGTCTCGCCGATCTTGGCGGTACCGAACATCAGGTTCTGCTCGACCTGCTCCGCGCTCAGCCCAAGGTCATCGGCGATCCGCGAGTAGCGCTGCAGCGACAAGGAATGGCAGGCCGAGCAGTAGTTCATGTACAGCGCGGCGCCGCGCTGCAATGAGGCCCGATCGTCGAGGTCGGTATGCGAGGCCTCCAGCTTGACACCGGCGGCGGCAAAGCTGACGGCCGGCAGCAGGGCCAGCAGGATGGCGAAAAAGCGCGACTTAGTCATGCATGGTCACCCGCTCGGGCACCGCCTTGGTCTGGCCCATGGCCGACCAAAGAGGCATCGTGATGAAGAACGCGAAGTAATAGAAAGTCAGGATCTGCGCCACCAGCTTCTGGGTATCCGAGCCCGGCTGCGCGCCGAGCCAGCCCAGCACCACGAAAGCGACCACGAACACCGCCATCAGCAGTTTGTGCAGCATCGGGCGATAGCGGATCGACTTCACCTTGCAGCGGTCCAGCCACGGCAGTGCGAACAGGATCAGCGTCGCCGCACCCATCACCACCACGCCGAGGAACTTGTCCGGGATGGCGCGCAGCATCGCGTAGAAGGGCGTGAAGTACCACACCGGCTTGATGTGCTCCGGCGTCACCATCGGGTTTGCCGGCACGAAGTTGTCGTGCTCCAGGAACCAGCCACCCATGTCCGGCACGAAGAACACCACGAAGGCGGCCAGGATCAGGAAGAAGCCGGCGCCGAACAGGTCCTTCACGGTGTAGTACGGATGGAAGGGAATGCCGTCGGCCGGCTTGTGCGCATCCCAGCGGTTGCCCTTCGGACCCTTCTTGATGTCCACGCCGTCGGGATTGTTGGAGCCGACTTCGTGCAGGGCGCCGAGGTGCAGCACCACCAGCAGCAGGATCACCAGCGGCAGCGCGATCACGTGCAGGGCGAAGAAGCGGTTGAGCGTCGCGTCGGAGACCAGGAAGTCACCGCGGATCCATTCGGTCAGCTCGGGGCCGATCACCGGGATGGCGCCGAACAGGTTGATGATCACCTGCGCACCCCAGTAGGACATCTGGCCCCAGGGCAGCACGTAACCCATGAAGGCCTCGGCCATCAGGGTCAGGAAGATCAGCATGCCGAGCAGCCAGACCAGCTCGCGCGGCTTCTGGTAGGAGCCGTAGACCAGGCCGCGGAACATGTGCAGGTAGACCACGACGAAGAACAGCGAGGCGCCGGTCGAGTGCATGTAGCGGATCAGCCAGCCCCACTCGACGTCACGCATGATGTACTCGACCGAGGCGAAGGCTTCCGCCGCGCTCGGCTTGTAATGCATGGTGAGGAAGATGCCGGTGACGATCTGGTTGACCAGCACCAGCAGCGCCAGCGAACCGAAGTAGTACCAGAGGTTGAAGTTCTTCGGAGCGTAGTACTCCGTCATGTGCTTCTTGTAGGCCGGCAGCAGCGCCGGCGCACGGTCGTTGACCCAGCCGGTCACGCCGTCGATGGTGCGGGTGATCAGGTTGGACATCACGCAGCTCCTTCAGGGGCGATGCCGACCACGATGCGGTTGTCGTCGACGAAGTGATAGGGCGGCACTTCGAGGTTGGACGGCGCCGGTACGCCCTGGAACACGCGGCCGGCGAGGTCGAAGCGGGAGTTGTGGCAGGGGCAATAGAAGCCGCCCTTCCACTCGCCGTCGAAGGCCTGCGGCATCAGCTCGGGCACGTAGCTCGGCGAGCAACCCAGATGGGTGCAGATGCCGACGATCACCGCGATCTCCGGCTTGATCGAACGCACCGCGTTCTTGGCGAAGGCGGGCGTCTGGTCGGCATTGTCCGAAGCAGGGTCGCGCAGGCGGCCATCGAGTGACGGCAAGGCGGCGAGCTGGTCCGGCGTGCGTTTGAAGATCCACACTGGCTTGCCACGCCACTGCACGATCATGCGCATGCCGGGCTCGAGATCGAGCTTGCTGATATCGACCTCGACCGGTGCACCGGCCGTCTGGGCACGGGCGCTGGGCTTCCAGGAACTGATGAACGGCACCGCCGCAAACCCTGCGCCGACCGCACCGACCACGGCGGTGCTGGCGGTCAGGAAGCGGCGACGGCCCGTGTTGACCCCTTCGTTAGCCATCCGGCTCTCCGAATACTTGCTAAGTGATTGAAACCAGGCAGCGCCCGAAGGGGGCCGCGCAAGACGCGCAATTGTAGCGGAGCGATCACCGGGCGGACAACGGCGTCCGGTCAAGCCAAGGCCGGATCGGCTCAGTTGGCGGCCAGCGCGCCCCGGTAGCGGTCCGCCAGTTGCCCGACGCGCTGGACGTAGCGCTGGGTCTCGTCATAGGGCGGTACGCCGCCATGGCGGTCCACCGCGCCTTCGCCGGCATTGTAGGCAGCTGCAGCCAGGGTGGTGTTGTCGCTGTAGCGTTTGAGCAGCCAGGACAAGTACTGGACTCCGCCGCGGATGTTCTGTACCGGATCGAACGGATCGGCCACTCCGAAACGGCTGGCGGTGGCCGGAATCAGCTGCATCAAGCCCTGGGCGCCTTTGTTGGACACCGCATTGGGGCGGTAGGCCGACTCGGCATGGATCACCGCGCGCACCAGCGCTTCCTCGACACCGAACTCCCGCGCCGCCTGGCGGATCTCGGCGCCGAAGGCCTCGGTGTTGAGCGCCACCCGCGAGAAATCGACGCCGGGCAGACTGCCGCAGGCGTAGCAGGTCTCGATATAGCTGAAAAGCAGGGTCGCCTGCGCCGCCTTCGGTGGCGGCACGTTGGTGTAATGGGTGACGCCATTCTTCTCGTACTTGTAGACCGCGCCGCGGGTCACCCGGGCGCCGCCTCCGCGTGCCGGCGCGCTGACCACGGCCCCGGCCGGCGCGCTGCGGAAGTCGACCTTGCCCTTGGCGGGAGCCGCCGGCGCCGTCTTCGCCGGGCTTACCGGTGCCGATGCGGCAGCCGCCGTTTTGCCCGGCGTCGACGTGTACCGCGACACCACCGTGCACTTCGCCCCCGGCACCTGGCGGTTGCCATAGCTGCGCACGCCATCGCTGCCGTCACAGCGGTACAGCACGCCAGCCTCCGCCGGCACGGTGGCGGCGGCGAGCAGCAGGGCAAGAGCGCAGCGAAGCAGCATGGGCGCGAGTCTGTCCCTTCCGGCAGAGCCTGCCAAGTCCCTGATGCGAACAACGATGGCCGCCGCGCCCGGCGGTCACTACACTGTTGCCCCCTACCGGAACGGATTAACCGCCGCCATGCCCGGAACCGCGACGCCCAGCAAGGGCAAGTTGTTCATCAAGACCCACGGCTGCCAGATGAACGAGTACGACTCGGCCAAGATGGCCGACGTGCTCGCCCAGCAGCACGGCCTCGAACTCACCGACGACGAGCATGACGCCGACGTCATCATCGTCAACACCTGCTCGATTCGCGAGAAAGCGCAGGAGAAGGTGTTCAGCCAGCTCGGACGCTGGAAGCAGCTGAAGAAGGACAAGCCGGTGATCATCGGCGTCGGCGGTTGCGTCGCCAGCCAGGAGGGCGAGGCCATCCTCAAGCGCGCGCCCTACGTCGACGTGGTGTTCGGCCCGCAAACCCTGCACCGCTTGCCGCAGCTGATCGACGCGCGGCGCGAATCGGGCAAGGCCCAGGTCGATATCAGCTTTCCCGAGATCGAGAAGTTCGACCGCATGCCCGAGCCGCGTGCCGAAGGCCCGACAGCGTTCGTCTCGATCATCGAAGGCTGCAGCAAGTACTGCTCGTTCTGCGTGGTGCCCTACACCCGCGGCGAGGAAGTGTCGCGCCCGTTCGACGATGTGCTGCTGGAAGTCGCGCAGCTCGCCGAGCAGGGCGTGCGCGAAGTGAACTTACTAGGCCAGAACGTCAACGCCTATCGCGGCCCCATGGAGGACGGCTCCATAGCCGACCTCGCCTTGTTGATCCGCGCGATCGCGCAGATCCCCGGCATCGGCCGCATCCGCTACACCACCTCGCATCCGGTCGAGTTCACCGACAGCCTGATCGAGGCACACCGCGAGGTGCCGCAGCTGGCGAGCTTCCTGCACCTGCCGGTGCAATCCGGCTCCGACCGCATCCTGACCGCGATGAAGCGCGGCCATACCGCGCTCGAGTACAAGGCCAAGCTGCGCCGCCTGCGCGAGGCCAAGCCTGGCATCTGCATCAGCTCGGACTTCATCGTCGGCTTCCCCGGCGAGAGTGAGAAAGACTTCGAAGCGACGATGAAGCTGATCGAGGACGTCGGTTTCGACCAGAGCTTCTCTTTCATCTATTCATCGCGCCCGGGCACGCCGGCGGCCAACCTCGACGACAGCACCAGCAGCGAGGAGAAGCACGCGCGACTGTCGCGACTGCAGGCCGCGATCAATGCCAATGCGCGGGCGATTTCCGCAGCGATGGTGGGCACGGTGCAATCGGTGCTGGTCGAAGGCCCGAGCACCAAGAACGCCAACGAGCTCACCGGCCGCACCGAGAACATGCGCTACGTGAACTTCCCCGGCCACCCGCGGCTGGTCGGGCAGTTCGTCGATGTGCTGATCACCGAGGCGATGAGCAATTCGCTGCGTGGGCGACTGCAACTCGCGAACGACGAAGCGGCCTGAGCCGCGCATGCGCTTCACGGCCCTGCTGCTGTCATCGTTGCTGGTGGCGCCCGCGCAGGCGGATGACGCGTTTTCGCGTTGCCTGCTGGATCTGCGTGCGCCCGCGGCCAAGGCCGGCATCAGCGCGCCGAACTACGCGCGCTTCACCGCAGGCCTGGCGCCCGACCCGACGGTGCTGGAGGCATTGGACTACCAGCCTGAGTTCAAAACGCCGATCTGGGATTACTTTGCCGGCCTCGTCGACGACGAGCGCATCGCCGATGGCCGCGCGCAGTGGCAGGCGCACGCCGAAACGCTGCGCGCGATCGAACAGCGTTACGGCGTCGACGCCGCCGTACTGGTCGCGCTGTGGGGCGTCGAAAGCGACTTCGGCCGGATCAAGGGCGGCCGGCCACTGCTGCAGTCGCTGGCGACGTTGTCCTGCGCCGGACGCCGGCAGCCCTACTTCCGCAGCGAGTTATTCGCCGCGCTGAACATCCTGCAATCCGGTGACGTGACACCGGAATCGCTGCGCGGCTCCTGGGCCGGTGCTTTCGGGCAGACGCAGTTCATGCCCTCGACCTTTCTACGCATCGCTGTCGACTTCGATGGCGACGGCCGCCGCGACCTGGTCGACAACCCTGGCGATGCGCTGGCCTCGGCGGCGCGCTACCTGCAGGACGCCGGCTGGCGGCGCGGCCAGTCCTGGGGCTTCGAAGTGGCGCTGCCCAAAGGCTTCGACGCCGCGCTCGCAGG
>DASUOA010000077.1:0-5393 GCA_036276895.1 Arenimonas sp.
ATGCGCGTCCGGCTCGCCGTGGGTAGCGAGCACCGACTGCCACTTCTCGCGGAACTTGATCTGATTGGCGACCTGGTAGGCCTTGATGCCCTGCGTCAGGTCGGTGCCCGAGGAGACGCCCTCGTGGTGGATCACCTTGGAGAACGGCGTGTACACCACCTTGTATCCGGCAGCGCGGACCTTGAACGCGAGATCCGTATCCTCGTAGTAAGCCGGTGCGAAGCGTTCGTCGAAGCGCTCGAGCGCCTCGAAGCGTTGCTTGCCGATCAGGATGCAGGCGCCGGAGCAGTAGTCCGGCTCGCGCAGGTAGTTGAACTCCGGCCTGTGCGGATGCTGGTCGCGGCCATAGTTCATGCCGGAGGCGTCGCGCCAGATGATGCCGCCGGCTTCCTGCAGGCGGCCGTCGGGGTACACCAGCATGGAGCCGACCAGGCCCACGGCCGGATCAGCCTCCGCCACCTGCAGCAGCTCGTCGAGCCAGCCGGCCATGACCTCGGTGTCGTTGTTCAGGAACAGCAGGTAGTCGCCACGGCAATGATCGACCGCAAGATTGCAGTTGCGCAGGAAACCCTGGTTGCTTTCGTTGCGCAGCATTCGCAGTCCGCGAACCTGCGCCAGCAGCTCGGGCGTGGCATCGGTCGAGCAGTCGTCGATTACCAACACTTCGAAGCTTGCCGCAGGTGCGTGGTTGGCGATGCTGGCGAGGCAGCGCAGCGTGTACTCGACCTTGTTGTAGACCGGAACGATGACGGACACGCGCGGGGTGTCGCTGGTCTGCAGCTCGATCCGGGCGGCATCAATTGCGGTGGCCGGCTCGGACGGCGCCTCGATCAGCAGCGGCTGCGGTGGCGGCACGTGCTTGCGCGATTCCCAGGCCTGGTAGGGCGGTGTGCCGCGGAACAGCGGACCGGTACTGCGGAACAGCAAATCGACCGCCTGTTGCTTGCGCGCAGTGGTGATCGGCAGGCGCCGATACAGCGCGCGCATGCTGCGGTAGAGCAGCAGGCCGAGCCGGGTACGCAACGGGATGCGATAACGCCGCGCTTCGGCTTCATGCTCGGCGGCAGGCAGTTCCGGTGCCGGCGGCAGCGTGTGCTGGCGGCCGATATGGCTTTCGCCACGCAGTGCGCGCGCGGTAGCTTCCAGCCAGGCATGGCCATCGTACAGGTCGGGTTCGAGGTGCGCGCCTTCGGCCCATTCGTTCCAGGCGTTGATGAAAACGAAACGCTGCTGCGGTTCGTGCCGCGCGATGCTGTCGTCGATCACCCGGTCGAGCCAGTACTCGTAGCGCTCCGGAGAGGTGTTCACGAAGGTCAGTGCGGTGTCCTGGCGCCGCGCCGTGTTGTCCCAGGCCGGGAACACGCCGCGGTACAGCGGATAGGGATCGCGCGGGCGCTCGATGGCGCGTTCGATCACTTGCGCGACATCGACCAGGTGGCCGCTGAAATCGGCGTTGACCATGCGCCCGGAGAATTCGGCATTGCAGTTCCAGGTCAGGTCGGTGCCGTGTGGCGGGAACTCCACCGCGGCGTCGAAGCCGTAGGGGCGCGGATCGCCGATGCCGAAGCTCTGCACGGCGACCAGATGCAGCCGTTCGATTCCCTGCCGGCGGCACTCGTCGCGCCACAGCTGCGCGGTCGCCGCCATGTCGGGGATGATGTCGACGCGGTACACCAGCAGCATCGGCGCGCCATCGACATGGATATAGCGTGGATCGCGGAAATGCGGAATCAGGCTGCGGATGAAGGCGAGGCTGTCTTCCTGCGAGTGCTGCTGGCCCAGTAGCACTTCGCGGGCATTGCCATCCCAGGTGCGTGTCCAGTTCTCGTTGGCCCAGCAGATGCAGTAGGGGAAGTCCGGCTCGCCCGACTGCAGTACCGCGTCGAGCGGCTTTTCCAGCAGGCGTTGGCCGGCGAACCAGTAGTAGTAGTAGCAGAAGCCGTGGATGCCGTACTGGCGCGCCAGCTCCGCCTGTGCCGCGCGCGCTTCCGGCATGCGCAGATCGTAAAAGCCGAGGTCGGCCGGCAGCTGCGGCTGGTGATGGCCGACGAAGTTCGGCCGTGCGCGCGTAACGTTGCGCCACTCGGTGAAGCCCTTGCCCCACCAGGCATCGTTCTCCGGAATGGGGTGGAACTGCGGTAGCAGAAAGGCGAGGGCTTTGACGCGCGCTGGGTTCACGAAGCGGTCCATCGAAGGCGGGCCGGGGTCTGGCCATGGGTACGCAGGCCGCGGCCGGTCCATGGCGAAAGCCGCGAATTCTACACCCCTCACCCGAGCGGCGCCGGCGCGGGTGACCGCCGCCGGGCCATGGTCGATAATTGCTGCTTTCGCGGCTGTAATGGCCCGCCCCGGATCGCTCCCATGAACACCCCACACCGCAAACCCCTGCCCGGCACCCGCCTGGACTGGTTCGACGCCCGCGCCGCTGTCGAGGCCTTGTGGCCCGGCAGCTACGCCGCGCTGCCGTACACCGCCCGCGTGCATGCCGAGAACCTGGTGCGCCGCTGCGACCCGGTCATCCTCGACGACTGCCTGCGGCAACTGGTTGAGCGCCGGCGCGAGCGTGACTTCCCGTGGTTCCCGGCGCGCGTGGTCTGCCATGACATCCTCGGCCAGACCGCGCTGGTGGACCTTGCCGGCCTGCGCGACGCGATCGCCGAGCAGGGCGGCGATCCGGCGGCGGTGAATCCGGTGGTGCCGGTGCAACTGATCGTCGACCACTCGCTGGCGGTCGAATGCGGCGGCTACGACCCGCAGGCCTTCGAGAAGAACCGCGCGATCGAGGATCGCCGCAATGAAGACCGCTTCCACTTCATCGACTGGACCAAGCGGGCGTTCAAGAATGTCGACGTGATCCCGCCGGGCAACGGGATCATGCACCAGATCAATCTGGAGAAGATGTCGCCGGTGATCTATGTGCAGGACGGGGTCGCCTTCCCCGACACCTGCGTCGGCACCGACAGCCACACGCCGCATGTCGATGCGCTGGGCGTGATCGCGGTCGGCGTCGGCGGCCTGGAGGCTGAGAACGTGATGCTCGGCCGCGCTTCGTGGATGCGCCTGCCGGACATCATCGGCGTCGAGCTGGCTGGCCGGCCGCAGCCCGGCATCACCGCCACCGACATCGTGCTGGCGCTGACCGAGTTCCTGCGCCAGCAGAAGGTGGTCGGTGCCTACCTCGAATTCCGCGGCGAAGGTGCGGCGGCGTTGACGCTGGGCGATCGCGCGACGATCTCCAACATGGCGCCGGAGTACGGCGCCACCGCGGCGCTGTTCTTCATCGACGACAACACCCTCGACTACCTGCGCCTGACCGGGCGCAGCGATGAGCAGGTCGCGCTGGTCGAGACCTATGCGAAGACGGCTGGACTGTGGGCGGACGACCTGGCCACCGCGCAGTACGAGCGCACGCTGCACTTCGATCTGTCGAGCGTCGTGCGCAACATGGCGGGGCCCTCCAATCCGCACGCGCGCCTCGCCACCAGCGAGCTCGCCGCCCGCGGCATCGCCAAGCCCTTCGAACAGGTCGACGGGCAGATGCCCGATGGCGCGGTGATCATCGCCGCCATCACCAGCTGCACCAACACCTCAAACCCGCGCAACGTGATCGCTGCCGGCTTGCTGGCACGCAATGCCAACCGCCGTGGCCTCACACGCAAGCCGTGGGTGAAGTCATCCTTGGCGCCGGGATCGAAAGCGGTGGCGCTGTATCTCGAAGAAGCCGGCCTGAAGCAGGAGCTGGAGCAGCTCGGCTTTGGCATCGTGGCGTTTGCCTGCACCACCTGCAACGGCATGAGCGGCGCACTGGATCCCAAGATCCAGCAGGAGATCGTCGAGCGCGACCTCTATGCCACCGCCGTGCTCTCGGGCAACCGCAACTTCGATGGCCGCATCCATCCCTACGCCAAGCAGGCCTTCCTCGCCTCACCGCCGCTGGTGGTGGCCTATGCCATCGCCGGCAGCATCCGCTTCGATATCGAGAAGGACGTGCTGGGCATCGATGCCGAAGGCAACGAGGTGCGGCTGAAAGACTTGTGGCCGAGTGATGCCGAGATCGACGCGATCGTGAAGGCAGCGGTCAAGCCCGAGCAGTTCCGCGCCGTCTACGAGCCGATGTTCAAGCTGGCGGTGGAAAGCACCGCCACGGTCAGCCCGTTGTACGACTGGCGCCCGCAGTCGACCTATATCCGCCGTCCGCCCTACTGGGAAGGCGCGCTGGCCGGGGCGCGCACGCTGTCGGGCATGCGCCCGCTGGCCGTGCTCGGTGACAACATCACCACCGACCACTTGTCGCCGTCGAACGCGATCATGCTCGATAGCGCCGCCGGCGCGTATCTGGCGAAGATGGGCCTGCCGGAAGAGGACTTCAATTCCTATGCCACCCACCGTGGCGACCATCTCACCGCGCAGCGCGCGACCTTCGCCAATCCGACGTTGATCAACGAGATGGCGGTGGTCGATGGCGCGGTGAAGAAGGGTTCGCTGGCGCGCGTCGAGCCCGAGGGCAAGGTGATGCGCATGTGGGAGGCGATCGAGACCTACATGGGGCGCGGCCAGCCGTTGATCATCATCGCCGGCGCTGACTACGGCCAAGGCTCGTCACGCGACTGGGCGGCCAAGGGCGTGCGTCTGGCCGGCGTCGAGGCGATCGTCGCCGAGGGCTTCGAGCGCATCCACCGCACCAACCTGATCGGCATGGGCGTGCTGCCGCTGGAGTTCAAGCCGGGCACCGATCGCAAGACGCTGGGCCTCGATGGTACGGAAACCTTTGATGTGATCGGCGAGCGCCAGCCGCGCGCGGACCTCACCTTGGTCGTACATCGCCGCAACGGCGAGCGCATCGAAGTGCCGGTCACCTGCCGTCTCGATACCGCCGAAGAGCTGTCGATCTTTGAGGCCGGTGGCGTGCTGCAGCGCTTCGCGCAGGACTTCCTCGCCTCACGCACGGTGGCCTGACATGTCGCACGCGCCGCAACTCCGCATCCCCGCCACCTACCTGCGCGGTGGCACCAGCAAGGGCGTGTTCTTCCGCCTGGACGATTTGCCGGCCGCGGCACAAATGCCGGGCGAGGCCCGTGACCGTCTGCTGATGCGCGTGATCGGTTCGCCCGATCCCTACGGCAAGCACACTGACGGCATGGGCGGCGCGACCTCGAGCACCAGCAAGTGCGTGATCATCTCCAAGAGTTCGAAACCCGATCACGACGTCGACTATCTGTATGGCCAGGTCGCCATCGGTGAGGCCTTCGTCGACTGGTCGGGCAACTGCGGCAACCTCTCCACCGCTGTGGGTCCGTTCGCGATCGCCAACGGCTTCATCGATCCCGCGCGGCTGCCCAGGGACGGCGTGTTCGCCGTGAAGATCTGGCAGGCCAACATCGGCAAGACCATCA
>DASUOA010000078.1:0-3496 GCA_036276895.1 Arenimonas sp.
CTGACCGACGTCCGCGAGGCGGTCAGCGAAATGCGCGACACCGGTGCTGTCGACCTCTCCGGCGCCTTGCGCACCCTGGTCGATGGCGTGCCGGCGCTGCACATCCGGCTGCAGATGCCCGAGCCGATGTGCGTGGGCAACTCCGAGCTGGCGCATGTGCTGCTGCGCTGTACCCAGGAAATCATCACCAATGCAGTTCGCCATGCCGGCGCCACGACCCTTGACATCGAGCTGGCGCTGGGCGACGGCAACATCCGCCTGCACGCTCGCGACGACGGCCAAGGCAGCGACGCCGCCGACCCCGGCAACGGGCTGCGCGGCCTGCGCGAGCGCGTTACCGCGCTGGGCGGTACTGTCGATATCATCACCGGGCGCGGCCAAGGCTTCGCGCTCGACATCCGGTTACCTCTGGAGAATGCCGCATGATCCGCGTCTGCCTCGTCGACGACCAGACCCTGGTGCGCCAGGGCGTCCGCTCGCTGCTGGAGCTCGCCGACAACATCGAAGTGGTGGCCGAGGCCGGTGATGGCAGGCAGGCGGTCGAGCTGATCCCGCAGATCAAGCCCGACGTGGTGCTGATGGACATGCGCATGCCGGCGATGTCAGGCCTCGAAGCGCTCAAGGCACTGACGGCCGCAGGACAGCTGCCGCCGACCATCATCCTCACCACCTTCGATGACGACCAGTTGGTACTGGCCGGCATCAAGGCCGGAGCCAAGGGCTACCTGCTCAAGGACGTCACCTTGGACCAGCTGGTCTCGGCGATCCAGACAGTGGCCGAAGGCGGCTCGCTGGTGCAGCCGGCGGTCACCCAGCGCCTGCTGTCGGGTCTGGAAGGCATGCAGAACGAGTTCGTCAGCCTGGAGCAGCCGGACCCGCTGACCGATCGCGAAACCGAGATTCTGCGGCTGATGGCCGGCGGTTTTTCCAACAAGGAGATCGCCAATTCGCTGGGCGTGGCCGAGGGCACGATCAAGAACCACGTCTCCAACATCCTCTCCAAACTCGGCGTGCGCGACCGCACCCGCGCGGTGCTCAAGGCCTTCGAGCTCAAGCTGGTCTGACCCCGCGTCCGAGGCTTGCTGGTCAAAGCGTGACCGGCGTCCGCTGGTGGCTTGCCGCAGCATCGGCGGAATCGGGTATCCTCTCCGGTTCCTACGGCCGGGAACACCTACTCCCACCCCCGCCGAGGGCCGTTCCCGGAGAGCCCCAGAATGACCCGAGTTTACGAGTTCCTGATTTCGCTGCTGATCGTCCTCGCCCTGTTCGTGGTGATCGCCCTGTTCCTGCCCGATCGCCGCGTGATCGAGCACTCGGTCGAGACCAACCGGTCGATGACAACCGTCAACGACCTGTTGACCGGCTTCACCCGTTTCAACGACTGGAACATGCTGACGCGCTTCGATCCGAAGGTGCGCATCGATGTGTCCGGTGAAGAGCACGGCGTCGGTGCCCGCCTTGAGTACGCCTCCGACGTGCGCGTCGTGGGCAATGGCAGCTGGGAGCTGGTCGAGTTCGAGCCCGGCGAGCGCATCGTCTATCAGATCGAAAACGACGCCCGTGGCAGCAAGAAGAGCATGAGCTTCCGCTTCGAGCGCACCGGCCAATTCAACCGGAACGTCAAGATCACGCAGCGCTACAGCGTCGACTACGGCTGGGATCTGATCGGTCGCTACGCCGGCCTGTACGTCAACCGCAACGTCGGTGATGGCATGAAGAAGGGCTTGGAGCGCCTGTCCAACCTGCTCACCACCATCCCGCGCTTCGACTACGGCCGTCACCCGAATCCGTTCGAGTTCGTTGACCTGCCGCCGGTGCACGCACTGGTCGCTTCGGCCGCGGCGCGTCGTGCCAACGACGACATCGCGTTGGCCATGACCAACCAGCGCAAGTGGATCGACCAGGTGATCGAGAAGAACGATCTCGAGGCCGCCGGCCCGATGCGCATCGTCACCAACGAGTTCACCGGCGAAGCCTATGCCTTCGACGTGGTTGTTCCGGTGCGCAAGAAGGGCGAGGGTGGGGCCGAGGAAACGGTCGAAGCGGACGCCGGCGAAGCGACTGGCGAGACGACTGCCGAGGCCGCCACCGAACCTGTTTCCATGGAAGCGCTAGAGCCGCTGGAAGTGAAGATCGAAGGCGAGAACAACCCGGTGCGCTATGAGCTGCTGCCGGCGATGCGCGCTGCGACCACCACCTATGTCGGCCCGTCGCCCGGCCTGCCGCGCGTGCGTGACCTGGTGCGCGCCTGGGCCATGGTGCGCGGTGCGGATCTGTCGGATCGTCCCTACGAGGACTACAAGGTCAGCATTCCGGACATGCTCAATGAAGACGCCGAGTTCCGCGTCTACTGGCCGCTGAAGGATCCGGCTGCCGAGGCTGCCAAGGCGGCAGCGCTGGAGGCGGCAGCGGCTGCCGAACAGTCGGCCAAGGAGCAGGATGGCGATGCAGCGGCGGAGCCTGCAGCTGAAGCCGCCGAAGCGGCGCCTGCCGAAGCACCGGCACAGTGACATCGACAAGCGGGGCGGGCCACGGCCCGCCCCGTTTGCATTGCGGGTCTGATTGTCCCGCGCCACCCTTCCGATTCAGGAAGCTGCCAGTAGCGGCGCCTTCCGCGCTGGAACTTTTCCCCGAGTCGATGGTCTGCGCGCAGGGCCGGCACCCGTAACCGGTTTTTCCCTTCCTCTTTTACGGACGAGCGCGAGGCATGATCCAAGCCAGTGGCCTGAGCAAGCGTTTCGACCGCCTGTTGGCGGTGGATGATGTGAGTTTTACCGTGAGTCCAGGCGAAGTGCTGGGCTTCCTCGGCCCCAACGGGGCCGGCAAATCGACCACGATGAAGATGATCGCCGGCTTCCTGGCACCCAGCGAAGGCCGCGCCAGCGTCTGCGGCTTCGATGTCGCGACGCAGCCGCTGCAGGCGCGCCGGGCCTTGGGGTATCTGCCTGAAGGCGCGCCGGCCTACGGCGAGATGACGCCGTGGGGCTTCCTGGGCTTCATCGCCGATGCGCGGCAGTTGCGTGCACCGCTGCGCCGGCAGCGTCTCGACTACGCGATTTCGCGGCTGTCGCTGCAGGGCGTGCTGCAGCAGCCGATCGAGACGCTGTCCAAGGGCTTCAAGCGTCGCGTCGGCTTGGCGGCGGCGATCCTGCATGACCCGCCGGCGTTGATTCTCGACGAGCCCACCGACGGCCTCGACCCGAATCAGAAGCACGAAGTGCGTGCCCTGATCCGCGAGCTGGCGCGAGAGCGCACCCTGCTGCTGTCGACGCATATCCTCGAAGAAGTCGAGGCGGTATGCACGCGCGCGATCATCATTTCCGGCGGCAAGCTGCTGGCCGATGCCACGCCGGCTGAGCTGCTGGCGCAGTCGCGCTACCAGGGTGCGGTCTCGGTGCTGGCCAGCGACAGCATCGCCGCACGCGCCGCGCTCGATGGCTTGCCGGGTGCCGCGGGCTTCCTGCAGGAGCCTGCCGATGGCCGTCTCTACATCTTC